>JBAXMH010000024.1:0-28910 GCA_037134395.1 Chloroflexales bacterium | reverse complement strand
TCGGCGTGCTGGTGGCACCGAAAGGCGTCGGCGTGCTGGTGGCACCGAAAGGCGTCGGCGTGCTGGTGGCATCGAAAGGCGGCGTACTGGTGGCGCCGAAAGGTGTCGGCGTGCTGGTGGCACCGAAAGGCGTCGGCGTGCTGGTGGCACCGAAAGGCGTTGGCGTGCTGGTGGCATCGAAAGGCGGCGTGCTAGTGACTCCAAAAGGCGGCGTGCTGGTGGCATCGAAGCACGGCTGGGGGTTGCATGTCCACCCAGTGATCTGCTGCTGACCGAGCAAGGGGAGGTAGATGTGCTTGTCGAGGGCAGCCGTCACGGTATCATACAACTCTGCGCTATTGAGAACATCTTGGCCGTAGGGGAGGCTCGTGCCGCCAGCGAAGAGGACAAGCCCGTTGTCGAGCAACGTGGCCGTGCCGTTGGCACGCCTAACCGCTAGGGGCCGCATGTTCAACCAGTGATCTGTGGCCACGTCATACGCCAGCGTCATCGTCATCAGTTCGCACCAGATGCCAGGGCAAGCCGTACCTACAAACAGGACTTTGCCGTTGGGGAGGAGAGTCGTTGTGGGTATATCGCTAAAAGTCATGGGTGGGGGGGTGGCATGGGTCAGTTGCCCGCTGGCGGGGTCAAAGATCACCGCGCGCGGGGTAAAAATACTCCCAGGGGCTATGCCCATAAGCAGCAAGCGCCCGTTGCTGAGAGGAACGGCCTGTACCTCTCTGAGTGGCTCACCAAGACTGGTGATCGTCCATTTGTCCAGTGCGGGGGTGTACGTTTCGACAACTGCTATCGGATCACTGACAGAGCCATAGCCGCGACCGACGAGAAGTACTCGCCCATCGGCAAGGGGCATGAGGGTGGGGTTCGTATAGAGACCGGCAGGATTAGGCGCAACCGGTGCCCATGTGTCTGTGGCGGGGTCGTAGATTTCGTTTTTGATCTGGTAGTTTTGATCAATTCCACCGACAACGAGCACCCGCCCGTCGGGAAGCAACGCCGCACTAGGATACGGAAAATGATAATTCGTAGCCGCAGTCAGGCTCCAGCGGTCAGTGGTAGGGTCGTAGATCTCTGCCGCCACATCGCTGCTGCTATAGCTGCCACCAAATACGAGGACGCGCCCGTCGGCCAGGCGCACAGCGGCGTGACCTATTCGAGGGAATTGTGTTGTTGACGTGAGCGACCATGTGTCAGTGGTTGGATTGTAGATCTCGGCGGCAAGGATTGAACTACTGCCGCCAACCACCAGGACGCGCCCATCAGTGAGGCGAGTGGCGGTGTGTCCGTGACGAGGGAAGATCATCGTGCTGGCCCGTACGGGGGTGGTGTGCCACAGGGCGGCGAGGGCGAGCAGTGCGACAACGAGAAGCATCGGGAGTGCGGTGCGCCGGTGGGAATACATATTTCACCTCGGTGATAGCTCGAAATTCGGCAGGAATGAGCCTTGGGGCGAACTGGACGACATAATTTGTCAACAATATCAACGAAGACGGGGCCACGCAGCGAGTGGTGGTGAATGTTATAGTGCCGCGTTATCTCCACAGCTCGCTGCGCACCAACTCATCGGTAATGCCCATACAGCGCTCGATTTCTTGCTCTAGGTAGAGAGCCTGTTCGGCGTTCGGGAGGCCCTTAATGAGGGTCATAGACAAGCCGTCGGCCATGATTGCCTGGAGATCGTAGGAGACGGGGGTGCCTTGAGTGGAACGTCTCTCCCGCTCAACACAGTAGAGTTGGCGGAGCGAATCGCGTGGGATCGAGAGGTTCCCAGCTATAGGGATGGGGCCATGGCGCACGATCACACTACGTGGGCTGGATTCCACCCGAGTTGTGTTCAGGGTATCCGCCAGGGCGAAGTAGCCCGCGCAGAGTCCCGCGATCACCCAGGGCGTGAAGCATAGCGCAGCAGAGAAGTTGCCTTCTTTTGCTGAAGGCCCACATCGGCGGCGGGAATGAGCGCCCCACAGCGCGTGCAGGTAATGTCGAAGGCGCTCATCTGGCCGCTCTTTCAGCACTGGCCGCAGCACAAAGACATCAGCATCTCGAACGGGTACACTGCGCCTTTGTCATCTGGGCAACTCGCCATCAACCGGCTCATCTTTGATCCCGAGGAATCGTTCTAACTCCTGCTCGATGTAGAGGGCTTGCTCGATGTTCTGGAGGTTCTTGATCACAGCGATGGGCGAACCGTCGGCCTTGATCGCCTGGAGTTCGTAGGAGATTGAGGTGCTTCGCTTGACATGATGCCGCCGCTCGATACAGTAGAATTGGCGGATCGAGTCTCGCGGGAGCGATAGATTCTCGGATGCCGGGAGGGGGCCGTAGAGTTGATTGTACGGTCGCAGAAACGACAGGTTCGTAAGAGCGGGGAGGGGGCCAGAGCGTACACTCAGAGCATGAAAACTGACTTCCACCCGGGTCGTGTTCACGAACGCTGTGAGGGACAGGTAGGCCATCACGAACCCGATTACTGTCGGGATTATGCTGCTCACATCCATGACCCAGGAGCGGATAAAGCTAAACCAAAACAATACCACGACGACTGGAAGGATGCTGATCGGCGTAAACCAACGCCACCTAATGCATAGGGTGCTGCCCAAATATTCTACGGTGAAGGACTCGGGCCGAGGTACTTCCGACCGCACCTTAGGCGCTGACGTGTTGGCCTGTGCCACCTGGTCGGCAATGCGGAAGACGGCGTTGCACGACCGGCACCTGGCGACCATATGCTGGAGGTTCACATCATCGGTGGGAATGAGTGCCCCACATCGCGTGCAGATGATATCCATCGTACTTACCCCACGATCCCTTTCGGCCCTCCCCTGAAGAATCCGCGCAGAGACCGGCTGCCCTGGTTCGAGTCGCGTATTGCCGTCCGCTAGCCCTTTTTTGATGGACAAAGATGTCGCCAAAGAGGCGGGGGGCAGTAGGTGGGGGCAGGAGGCAGGAGGCGGGGGAGGGGGTGCGGTGGGCTGCAATGACGCCTCGGCTCAGCGTAGCCCTGACCCGTGCAATACGCCGTCGGCCCAGACTGCATCGTCATTGGTCAGGGGCGGGTCGGCCTCGACACAATAGTTTAGGCGCAGATCATAACCGCTGCGGTCGTAGAGCGCGTGCAATAGGTGGCCCAGATTCACATCTGGCTCAACGTCGTTGGGCTGGAGCGGCAGCGCAAAACTGGGGATGGCCTGGCGGATACCGAAGGGCAGCAGTAGCGCACGCGGGCGGCGGTTGCCCCGGCTGACCATGATCCGGTAATCGCTCTGGCCGGCCCAGCCCGACATCGGCATCGGCTCGCCAGCCCGCAGCAGGTCAATCTCGACCAAGTGGGTGAACGAGGCGAGTACCGAATGGCGCTACGCAGGTAGAGGCCACGCCCCTCGCCGGTGCGCTTGTTGGTGGGCGAGAGAATCACAACCAGAGTGATAACCTCGCCGGTGGCAGACCGCACCTCCAGGTAGGTCTCGCGGATCTGGTCGGGCATATCAACCACGACCATCACGCCGCTAGACTCGGCGAGTTCGGGGGCGGGCGCAGATGCACTGCGGATCGAACCAACCACCGCAACATCAGCACGACCGGCGAGCAGCAGGTCGCCCGGCTCGACCGTATAGGTGCGCTCCTCAATCGAGACATAGTAGCGTGGGCGCAGACGCGGGGCGAGGTCGTCACGCAGGACGACGATCAGGCTGTTGTGGAGATCCGGCCAGATGGCTGGCTGCTCCAGATAGGGATCCATTCCCGGAAATGGCGTCGGCATAGGGTTCCTCCTATCTCGGTTGGGGGTAGTGTAGCACACCAAGAGGCGGGATGCAGAAGGCAAGTAGTCCAGCACCAATCGCGAGCCGAGGGATCTGCCCTGAAATTGCATGGATACCTGATGTGAAAAGATCCGATTACTTGTATAATCACTGTCGAATCCCTTCGACAGGGCAAGTTTTGCGCTATTGTCTGGACACCTTATGCTCGACCCATCGGTGATGTCGCCAGAGCAACTCCACGCCGAGATCCACCAGCTTCGTGCGCGTGTGGCCGCGCTCGAAGGGGTGACTGTCCCTATAACCGAGGGGCTGACTGGTGCGTGCGCCCATATTCTTGATCATCTCCACGATGCCGTCATCATGACCGACGCCAGTTTGCAGATCCGCTTCTGGAACCGCACTGCCGAGCATCTGTACGGCTGGTCGCGTGCGGAGGTTATTGACCGCCCTGTCGGCCAGGTTGTGCCCGTGGTACGCTACATCACCAACGAGGAGGACGGAACCTCCATTGCCGCTGCGCTACGCGCTCAAGGGCACTGGCGCGGCGAGGTCGTCCAACACCATCGCGATGGACACGAGGTTTTTGTGGACGCCAGTGTCCAGAGCGTGACCGACGCGGCGGGCGGGCAGTCCGGCTATCTTACGATCAACCGCGACATTGGTGAGCGGCTGCGCCTGGGATCTGCCCACACCTATGCCGTTGAGGATCTGCGGATGAGCGAGGAGCGCCTGCGCCTCGCGCTCCAGGCATCGAACCAGGGGCTCTACGACCTGGATATCCCTAGTGGCATGTCAACGGTTAGCCCGGAGTATGCCCACATGCTGGGCTACGACCCAGCAACCTTCCATGAGACGACGCCCTTCTGGATCGAGCGGCTCCACCCCGACGACGCTCTACGGGCGACTGAGGCATATCGCGTCTGTCTCTCCGGTGAGACCTCATCGTTTGCAGTTGATTTCCGCGAGCGCACTGCGGACGACCGCTGGATCTGGCTTCTCTCCCTGGGCAAAATCATCACCTGGGATGCGCAGGGCCAGCCGCTGCGCATGCTCGGCACCCGCACCGATATTACTGCACGCAAGCAGATTGAGCAGGCGCTCCAACACTCCGTTGAGCGGCTCCACATTTTGGCTGAGGCGTCACGCGCCTTCGCGGAGGTTGGTTCAGAGTACCAGGCGCTGCTTGATCGAATCGTGCGGATCGGTGCGGATCGGCTCCAGGCTGCGTGTACCATTCGTTTGCTCTCGGATGATGGACAGAGCCTCGGCATTGTCGCATGTGACCATTATGACCCGGCGCGGCTTCACGAGATGCAGGCTGTTCTTGTGCCCTGGCGAATCCACCTGGACGATCATGCTCCGGCGGCAGTCGCCGCACAGACTGGCGAAGCACAGTTTATGCCGGTGATTGATCGTGAGGCGCTGTCAGCGACTCTCCCTCCAGAGCAGCAAGGAATCTTGCAGCACTTTTCCCCGCACAGCGTGATGGTCGTACCGTTGCGGTTTCATAATCGCAGCATTGGCAGCCTAATGCTCGCACGCGATTCACGCGATCTCCCCTCCTTCAATACCGATGATCTTGCCCTCACTCAGGAACTGGCTGACCGCGCCGCCCTGGCAATCGAGACGGCGATGCTCTTCCAGCAGGCGCAGGCCGAGATCGCCGAGCGCAAACGCGCTGAGGAGACCCTGGCGGTCGAGCGGTCGCTGCTGGCCCAGCGTGTTGCCCAGCGCACCGCCGACCTGACCGCCGCAAATACTGAACTCGCCCGGGCGGCCCGCCTCAAGGACGAGTTCCTGGCCAACATGTCCCACGAACTACGTACGCCGCTCAACGGTATTCTCGGCTACGCCGAGTTGCTCCAGGAGGGGATCTATGGCACGCTCTCGCCCGAGCAGAGCGCCTCGGTGGCCGAGATTGGTGAGACTGGCCACCATTTGCTTAACCTGATCAATGATATCCTTGACCTCTCCAAGGTCGAGGCGGGCAAAATTGTGCTTGAGCCGATACCCGTCAACCTCATGGATCTGGGACAGATGGTGACGCGCATGGTCTCCCAGCCCGCCCTCTTCAAGCGTATCAACGTGATCAGCACCTACGATAGTTACGCCGAGACGATGGTGGCCGATGAGCGCCGGCTAAAACAGATCCTGGTGAATCTGCTGGGCAATGCGGTGAAGTTCACACCCGAGGGCGGCAGCGTGGGTCTGGAGGTGCGCGGCGATTCGCACGAGGGGACGATCACCTTCACCGTTTGGGATAGCGGGATCGGGATCGCGCCGGACGACCAGCGGCGCATCTTCGAGCCCTTCATCCAGCTCGATAGCGCCCTGCATCGCGCCCATGAGGGAACCGGACTGGGACTCGCCCTGGTACGACGCTTGGTGACGCTTCATGGCGGCAGTCTAAGCTTGGAGAGTACAGTGGGGGTCGGCAGCCGCTTTCAGGTGACGCTGCCCTGGGTATTGCCTGCCACATCAACACTCCAGCTGGAGCCGACGGGCCTGGAACCAGGGGCCATTCGTCAGGCTCTGCTGATCGAAGACTCGGCCATCGCCGCCCGACAGATCGCCTACCATCTTCAGGAGTTGGGCACCAGGGTGGTGATCTACCAGCGGGCGGAGGGTGTGATTGAGGTGGCGGCCACGCTCCAACCCGATGTGATCCTGCTCGATATCCTACTGCCAGAGCCCGTGGGCTGGGATGTGCTGCGTGCGCTCAAGACCGACCCACGGACGACGGCCATCCCGGTGGTGGTGGTGAGTGTCGTTGATGAGCCCGCCGAGGCACGCGCCCTCGGTGCTGATGCGGTGCTGCTCAAGCCAATCACCCGCGAGCAGTTGATTCAGACCCTGGGTATGCTCCCGCTGCCAACCCAACCGCCGCCATCCGCGCTGGTGCTGGCCCCGGCAGATGAGACCACACGGCCCGTCGTGCTGCTGGCCGAGGACAACTTGGTGAACATCCGCGTCCTGGAAAGCTTTCTGACCGCCGTCGGCTACCGCGTGGTCGTGGCACAGAATGGCGCGGAGGCCGTGGCCCAGACGCTAGATCTCCGGCCCGCAATTGTGCTGATGGATATCCAGATGCCGGTACTTGACGGCCTGGAGGCGATCCGGCGCATCCGCGCATCCGGTCTGACGGAACTGCCAATCATCGCAGTGACCGCCCTGGCCATGCCCGGTGACCGCGAGCGTTGCCTGGAGGCCGGGGCCAACGATTACTTCGCCAAGCCTGTCGGCCTGCGTCGGCTACGCGAGGCGATGGTGCGCCTGCTTGCTCGGCCCGCCTGACGTGAAAATAGGCAGGTGTCGGGTAGGGGCGCGTCGCGACGCGCCCCTACGGTTCGTTTTCATCATATCACCACAGGAATATACCTCAAAGATCGCCAGCGCATAATGGAACAGATGCACGAACAGCAGCGGATCAGCGGTTTTGAGACGACGATCCGCGACACATCGGGCGAGGGACATCAGGTACTCCTCTCGGGTGAGTTCGTGTCCATCCACGGTGAGCCACACGTCCTGATCCAGCTCATGGACATCAGTTCGCTAAAACAGATCCAACAGGAACTACAGGAACTGAACCAGACCCTGGAGACCCGGGTGCGGCAGCGTACGGCCGAGGTGAACGATCTCTACGAGATGCTACGCCAGGCGAACGCCGACCTCATCCAGGCGGCGCGAGCCAAGGATGAGTTCCTGGCGAACATGAGCCATGAGCTACGCACGCCGATCAATGCCATCCTGGGCTTCAGCGAGAGTCTCCAGGAACAGATCTATGGACCACTCACCGAGCGGCAGCAGGGCGCTGAGTGAAGTTCACCCCGTCGGGGGGCACGGTGGGCCTGGAGGTCAGCGTCGAGGTGGAGGAAGGCGTGATCCGTTCCCGGCGATCCCCGAAGCGGCGCTGCGCGGGTCAATTCTCCTGGCCGATGACAATGAGATCAACGTCAAGGTACTCCACGAGTACTTGCAGGCCAGGGGCTACGCCGTGACCGTCGCCCGGGATGGCTACGAGGCCCTGGCGGTCGTGAACCAGGTACACCCCCACCTGATCCTGATGGGCATCCAGATGCCCCGGCTGGACGGGCTAGCGGCGATCCGGCGTCTGCGGGCGTTGCCCGCCTACACCACAACACCGATCATCGCCCTGACCGCCCTAGCCATGCCCGGCGACCGCGAGCGCTGTCTGGAGGTGGGGGCAACCGAGTACCTGTCCAAGCCCGTCAGCCTGCGGAGCCTGGTGGAAACTATCGAGCAGTTGATCCACGAGTAACGCGAGAGTACAAAACTCGCCCTGTCACATCACGCGCCCGGCCCATAAACGGGCGAGTTCCGGGTAACGAAGGCCGCCTGCGCGGCAAGCCTGAAGCTGCGCAGGCGGCCTTCGTTACCCGGAGCCGAGGGGTTCAGCCCCACGGCGGGTGGCACCGCACAGGGTGACTCTTACACTATTGCCACAAAACCTTTTCCCCAGTTGCCAAACTGGCCCGCCTTAGGTATAGTGAGAGGCGCAGGGGGCTGTAGCTCAGATGGATAGAGCAGCGACCTTCTAAGTCGTTGGTCGTGCGTTCGAGTCGCACCAGCCCCGCCGATTGCTTCCTTGCCCGTTGTCAGAAAGGAGTATAACGCCCGACAGAAAGGAGTATCACGATTGCCAGAAACTGGTATATCGCACGCTACTCTCGGGCGCTTTACCGCATCAACATCAGGTAAACAGTCAGCCTTCGCGGCGATGCTGGAAACTTGATCGAGGTGCTTTCTGCAACGGTCATGGCAACGGCTGGCATTTGACGCATCGCGTCAAATGCCAGCCGTTGCCATTTCTAAGAGTGCGGAGGCATCCCTAAGTGGCTCAGTCAGGGAGCTTGAAGCTGAGCACGTGCTCGATCATCGAACGAGTGATCAGACGATCTTCACGAGAACGAGGGCCGAGCAGCCGGTTAAAGTGTCGGGCGCGCGTGTCAATACTCTTCCAGTCCCCCTTGGTAACTGCCCAGAAGCGTCGAGCGATCACCTTGAAATGCTGGTCTAACGCTGGCTCAAAGGATGCGCCGATATCCTTGAACACCGGAGTGAGCACTGCGTGGTGGAACTCCTGTTCGACCAGCGGCCGCAACTCGATCGGCTGCTCCACGTCAGATTCGTCAATGCGTGCCTGTGTGAACAGTCGTCCCATTGGCTCGTCCTGCCCTTCACTTGGCTGTAGCTCCGCACCGAAGATCAGGCCGATCTGGTTGTTGAGACGAGCCCGCATCCGAAACAGCAACTTGACCGTCTTCGCATCGAGACGGTGGGCGTTGTCGATGATAAGGGTACGCACATCAAGGCGCTTTAGCTCCAGACAGATCTCCCCGAAAAGCCAGAGCATCTGGCGTGATGAGTAGAGGGACTGCTCCTCACGGTACCACCGAGGCAACGCACGATTGCCGCCGACCTGCCGTGCGAGCTGAGCAAGGCTGAACATAATTGACGACAGCATGGTCGCGGTGATCGGGGCGGTTGTATCGGCACCAAGCGTATTCTTCTCCGTCTCATCGTAGTCAGCATAGAGTACGGGCGCTCGGTGAATATCAATACCGCAAACCTGCTGGCGGTACTCCGTCGCAAAATACTTCAGCAGAAACGATTTCCCCGCACCTGCCTTGCCGAGAAGGGTCATGACTAAGAGCAGATCGAAGCTCGTGCCCGCGTTGAGTGCGCTGAGAATTGCATTGGTGTCCGGGTACGCAGCATCCGGCGTGGTCTTATCAACCTGATTCTTGTGAGGGATAAACCCGCGAAGCCCGAGCATTATGGTTTCGCCTTGCGCTGCATTTCCGCAATAAAGTTGGGAATGTCACTATCGTCTTCGGCCTCTGGTGGTGTCACTGGTGCTGGTTGAGATGCCGCCTTACCACGTTTCCGCTCCCCTCCACTGCGACCTTTTGCTCCCGAGGGTTCCTGTACTGCCTTCGTATCTCCTTGTCCTGGCGAAGTAGCTTCAATAACGGGTAGCTTGATCTCAGACGAAGTCGTCTCTGGTGCAATCTGCGGCACAACCTCAGTCGGATCCTGCCCCGGCTGCGCTCCATCAGCATTGGGTGAAGGAGGGGCCATATCAGCGCTACCATCTGTTGGTGAGGTCGTCCCGGTCGGAACCTGCGGCACAACCGCAGCCGGATCCTGGCCCGGCTGCGCTCCATCAGCATTGGATGAAGGAGGTGCCATATCAGCGCTATCAGCGGCTGCTAGCGGTATGTCACGTTCGCCGCCAGTGTTGCCTACATCTATCCCATCCAGGCTCTCGGCAGACCCATGTGGGTAGAACTGGCGGTTTCGGCGTAGCCCATCGATAACCAGCGGGGCATTGGCGCTCCTAAGAATAGCCCGCATGAAGAAATCGCCCAGCTCAGCGCTATCGCCATGCTCAAGGCGATGCTCGACATCCATCAGCATCTTGTTATGGCGTTGCCACGAGAGACTACGCGATTCTGCGGGCACGGCAAGTTCCCACGTCTCTTCATCGTCAAGGCTAAAGAGGACAAGCCGCTGTGGGGGAGTACCTCCGAACTCGAAGATACACAGCTTGATATCGGCCTCCTGCCTTTTCTTTGCTTCGAGTTTAGAGCGCCGAATCGAAAGAGAAGCAAATCGTTCATAAAGATCCGGATCGGGCCTGGCACCCACATATGCAATAGTATCTAGTGAGAACCAGCGATCAGGGTCTTGCCGAGGCTCACGTGTCTCGCGTCGTTGGCTTAAGGCGAACATTGCAAGGTTTGTCGGCGATGGAGCCGTCAGCATGAGATTTGGCCCCGCATTCCAGCGTTCGATGCGCGAAGGCCCACCTTTGGGATCCTTATCGTTATTCCAATGCCATACATACTGGGCAAAATCTGTCCGCAGGAACGCAGCAGTCTTGAGATTCTTACGGCTTTTCTTCCTGCTGCGGCGAAAGGTTCGCTCACGGACATAATATGGTCGTGTCTTGAGAAAGCCGTCAATAATCTGCTGGCCAACTTCAATACCACCCCCTCCTCGTGGTCGATATCTCCGTCGGTAGACGATACGCGTGGGATCTTCACCGGGAGCAACCATAAAATGCTGGTGACGCTTGATCTCTTTAAACCCGTTATCCGCATAGTACGTACGGTAGCGTCCATCTATCTCAAGGCAAGAACGCGCCACAGTTGCGCGGCACATCTGTCCATCAAAGTTCTGGGTTTGTTTCTCACCCTCATCGTCAATGAATGTGACAAACACCAATTCCCAGCCTATAATCCGCTCAGTGGCATCATCGATTACAAACATTCCGTGAACAGTTGTCTCGGCACCGTCATTATCTACGACAACTGAGAAAGGTCGAATATCAAACTGACAACGATCTCCCGGACCTCGCACCTTCGCACGATTCGCAATAGCAGGTAGATGTTCCTGAAGAATTGCAGCATCGTCCTCGTCTGCGACAGCAACCCGAGCTGCACAGCGCTCCTCGTAGTCCTTGATAATGCGGTATGTTGTTCGCTGGCTGTGAACCAATCCGTATGTCTGCTCAACAAGCGAATGAATCAATCGTTTTTCGATAACGTTATCGATCTCACTGTAGCCGCCATCGCCATCACGTGAGAACCACTTGCGATTCACACGAGCCTTCTCAATGGTGTCAATAACCTCAGGTGAAGATTGACGGCCTTTTGCGCGGCCAACAGGTTTCGGTGTATGGGCGCGCACATAGTCATGATCAGGGTAACATTCACAATACGTTCGCTGCCCCTCGATGCTCTTGCTGATCCATCCTTCAGAATAGCCGTGTTCTTGGGCTACCTCTGCAAGCATTCCAGGCGGCAACTGGCCAAGGATGTCTTGCAACTGCCGGAGATTGAAGATGACATCTGCGAACGCGTTGATGCGATCTCGCTCACCCTTGTCAATGATAAGTGCGAGTTCGATACCTGGGCGAGGCGATTTTTTCTCTTTTGACTGGTTCGCTGGCTGTTGTTCGTTAAAGGATGCCCGCTTTACCTTCCTTCGCTGGAACTCCCGAGGGATAGGAGTAAACGCATTCGCCGGGTGTTCACCCGTATGCGCTGCATGGTATCTCTGGTATTGAGCCATAGCTTCACGTAGCTCAACCAGAGTCTGGTGGAACTGCACGGCCGCCTGTTCCAAGGCTTCATCCGATAGCGCGTTGCCCTGCTTCTGCTCGGCATCTACGAGGGACTGGATACATACAGTATAGGGAATCAGCGCATCGCGCTCGCGCTTCGGTAGCTTGGAGATATCTATCCGACTGTGCGGCCCAAGCTGCTTGCCACGATTGCTCTTGCCTGCTGCCTTCGTAAGGTGACGATGCTTTGCCATACCGAAAGCTCCTATCGCTCGCGTAGATAGTGTAGTTCTGCTCCCAGAGCACTTGGCAGTTCGACAAAGATGCCTTTGCTCGCCGACACATTGCGTGGTAGTGGTACCGGTAACGGATACTCTCGGCTGTGAAGGAACATGCGCTCGTGTTGCTGAAGACCAGGACCCTCATACCGTCGCCCAAGCCTTGGTATCGCACCTTGAACGACTTCAACGGTTTCCCCTATGCGCGGTAGGAGCCACCCGGCCGCAGGTGTGTCGTGGCCGGGCATCACCACGCCATGCCGAGCGATCTCATTCCAGACGGGGGATGGGCTATGTCCCAGGAAGGACGTCTTGAGGATCCACGGTTCCAGAACACGCATCACGCGGCTCGGTGTGCGCTCGTCAGGCCGCAGCTGTTTCATGATCTCCGCGACGCCCGTGCTCGTCATTTTCTTCAGGAGCGTGCCGATCTTGCCCTTCACCAGCTGTGATCGCGGCTGAATCAGCACGTCACCGAGCAGGTAGTCGGCGGCGCGATCAAGGTCGGCTCGGTCGCCGATGAGTAACTCCTCAGACACGACAACCTGCTCTGGGAGGCCCTTGACCGGCCAGTTCTCCGCGCCAGGGTGCCAGATCGCTTGATAGAGCGCCAGGCATATCTCACGAATGGTGGGCGCCTCAACGCTCGGCCAGACCGCGAGCGGAAGGGCACCATTGGCCTCGATCACGAGCGTCAGGTGACTGTCAGTTCCAACCGGACGACTGAGCGCATCACACAGGGGGAATGGTACGGGAAGGGAGATGATGAACCACCGCTCGTGCAGCCTTGATGCGCCAGCCAGAGTGAGGGTGCCGCGCTGACGCAGCCGCACCGTCGCATCGCCCTGACCTCCATGCCAGAACGCTGGGCGGGGGATGGCATTGAACACGGCGCGGGCGAGGAGCGGTGAGATCGGGTTGGGCAGGCCCAGCGCCCGTCGGTACGTATCGAGCTGTGCCATCAGTCGTGGCCAGGGCACGCGCCCGTCGAGTCGACCATACTTGATTAGCCGGAGCCATGAGCGCACGCGTGGGTCAAGACAGTGCATGCGTTGATTGCGAGGTAGCAAGCCCAGGGCACCGTAGGTAATCAGCTCGCGCAGGCGGGCGGTTGCATCGTCTTCTTCCAGGTTGCTTCGCTCAGCAAATGCCTGGATGAGCGTCGTAGCCGGCTTCGGTTGGAGCGTCTTTTTGGGCTTTGGGTACGGAGTGGTTCTACGGCCTGGTTTTCGCCGCACACGCTTCTGCTTGCGCCGCCTCATAATCGCCGCGAGCCCGAAGCGAAAGCGTCGGCTCACCCGAATGCGCCGCGGACTAGAGGGGTGCTCGGTGAGCAGTGGCAAGAGCGGAAACGCCACCCCGCTGCTACGGATTGCCGCCTGAAGATGGAATACGAGGGCCTCGATGTACGCCCGGTCGTCTTTAGCTAGCGCGGCGTAGAGCCCATCGAGGACGCGCCGTAGCTGGAGCTGCTCGTAGCGCTCGATGACAAGCGACAGATTGTCGCTATGGCTGCGGTAGGCAACCAGTTCGCTGAGTCCACCGTGCAGCGTATGTGTAACCAGCGCCTGCGCTTCGGTACCGGTGTAGCCATGTTCCTCAACGAGCACCTGGGTAACCGCATCGCGGCGGCGTGTGCCAAAGGTTCGTGCAACCCGCTTTCGATACTCGCTGTTCGCTGGCTCGCTGAGCAGCCGGATGCACCAGACTTTGGGTTCGGTCGCCTTCCAGGCGCGTGCGAGGGCTACCGTATCGATGTGGAGTTGCGCCCAGACGGCTGGTGACGATAGCTCAGCGATGCGTTCCCGATGCGATTGCAGGAGCAGTAGTTCATCGGCATATGCATAGTCAGAACGTGTGAGGAGGCCAACATCGCCGTGTGCGAGGTAGGCGAGCACGAATCCGCGTGCCAACCCGGCGGCGCGCTGCTCACAACGCCGCCAGGCCTCAACAACAAGCCTCGCTATCTCCTTGTCACGACAGAGCTGGCGTATCACCAGTTCGCTCTCTCGGTGGACATGGCGCGGGATAGACTGGAGTAGGTCATGCACGCTTTTGATGACCTGATCTGCGGGAGGGCGCTGTCGTTTGCTGGTCGCCGAGTCAATGATGTCGAAGCTGCCCGTTCGATACAACTGGTGGAGGATGGTTGTCGCAGCGACCTGCTCCAGATCGAGATCGCGGGCGAGCGGGAGCAGAAACTCGTCCAGCCAGCTATCACGCCCGTGGCTTCGCGTGGCAAAGTCCGGCGATGACGTGCGGCGCACCGCGTATTCAAGCTGAACAAGCCAGCACTGGTCATCCAGTGCGCTACCGATCATCAATGCATCGGGAGCCATCTGCCAACGCTCAAGATGCGCTCGGACTATCGGCCTGCGTGCCTCAATGATCGACCAGGCTGTCGCGTCAAACAGCTGATCATTGGATTGATCGAGTTGGGCCATGTACTGTCAATTCAATTATGGAAGAAGGGGCTATCAGAATGATACGCATGAATGTTTCCCCCGTCAACCATAGACGCTCGTAGCTGAATGAATCACCAGCCCGTCTCTCCGGTTACAGATTTGCCGCTCAGATCCCGGCCCGGTCGATGGCGTCGCGCAGGTCGTCGTCGTCAGGCACGGTGTAGATGCCGGTGGTACTGAGGCGCGAGTGGCCCAGGATGCGCTGCACCTCGCTGAGATCGGCACCGCGCCGAAGCATACGCCGGGCCAGAGAGTGGCGCAGGGCGTGCGGAGAGGCGGCTTCCAGTTGGGTGGACATCTCGGTGATCTGGGCGGCCCGATCCACGCGGGGTTCTTTCTTCGCTGCTGCCCGCAGCTGCTCAGCGGCGCGTTGGCAGAGCACCGCGATCCGATGGCGCACCAGGCGCGTGCTCATCCCCGGCACCAGCGGGTGGCCCGCCTTCGTCCGATCCTGGGCGACCAGCAGCGCCTCTCGCTCGGCATCACTGCCGATGGCGGGCATCCCATCAGGATAGCGCAGCTCGCGCAGGTAGTGGCGCAACAAGTTTACCGCATCGGCGTGCAGGGGGATGCGCCGGGTCTTGCGGCCCTTGCCCCTGCGAACAATCACATTTCCTGCATCCAGATCGAGATCACGCAGTTGCACATCGCACGCCTCCTGTGAGCGCAGGCCCGCGTAGGCGAGCAGCGCGAGCAGCGCGCCGTCGCGCAGCCGGATGTGTGGCTCCTCCTCGACCTGTACGGCGCGTAGCACCGCATCGACCGCATCGTCGGGCAGGGAGCGCGGGCCGTGTTCCTCCAGGGGCAGATCGCGCACGCCCTTGGCCGAGTTCTCCCTGAGCAGATGCTCAGCTACGAGCCACTCCCCGAATCGGCGCAGGGTCGAGAGGCCACGGTTGATCGTCGCCGGCTTGCGCTCCTCGGTGTCCTGGCGGTGGCGCACCCAGGCGCTAATGTCTTTGGCCAGGAGTTGGGTCGGGTCGAAGGCCCGGCCGCGCTCCTGCTCCCACCAACGCGCAAAGGTCGCCAGATCGGCGCGGGCGGCGCGCTGCGAGGCTGGCTCACGCAAGGTGACCAGGTAGCGGTCGATGGCTTCGTTCATGGTTGTCTCCTGCCGTACTCCGCCCGGTCGGCGGAGCATCATGCCCATTGCATCTTATCGGCAATGGAATGATAGCACGGAGCAGCCAGAAAAACAACATCTTACCGGCAGCGTAAGCGGGCTACGGTGGGCTTTCGCTGCCGATAATAGTACTTATCGGCAGCGAGAGGGCTGTAATGTCATTCACAGCCCTCTACATCTAGACGCTAAGTTTTTGTCTGAAGCGGTGCTGGTGGGATAGGTGTCTTCTTTTCGCTTCCCAAGTGGGTTGTCGCCATTGCACTGGCTCTAATGTCAGGGTGATTAAATATTCTCGCTTCCCTTATTCCTTCTCAATACGACTCACTGCCGTCTTCGTAGCACCGCCATGCTGTGTTACGCGTGGCCGACAGCGAATTTTTACTGCTGCCGTTGAAAAGCTCGAATCGCTTGCCTTGCTCGACCACACGTACGCTTCTCCTGGCCCTAAGCTATTCATTTTTTCAGGAGTGAGGCTGCTCAGGGCTGTGTTCGTTTTCTGGATGTATCGTAGCCAATCAGGTGAGTTGAAGCGATGCAAGATAATTTGCGACGAGAGCTCAATCAGGGACTGAGGTACGGAACGCGGCTCCTGTGAGGCAACCAAGATGCTAGTGCCTTTGTGTCGCATCTCTCGCACAACCTCGATGAGCCCGGCCACAAGATCTGGGTTCTCCATATACTTATGCGCTTCGTCGAAAACAACAAGTTTGTTGAATGGTCGGTCGTCCTGTGATGCCTCTGAGAAAATTTGAAGTAACACGACAAAGAGCCCGAGGGCTTCGTCCTTCTCGATTGTGTCATCTCGCAGATCAACGATGATCAGTCGCCCTGATCTGACGAGACTCCCCAACTGCCTGCTATCATCGATATATTCGGCTGCTAGTTGTAGTCTGACGCGCGCAGTTTCCTTCATGTGGTCGGCCATCGGTGAGCGTTCAACCTCATCGAGAAGTTGGTCTAACATCAGGTTGTTTCGTAGCCGACGAATAATCAAATTGATCTGGCGTAGATACAGGCTCTGGTTGCCCACGGCCCCCATAAGAAATTTCCAGTGCGAAGCCTTGAGTTCAGCCGAAGAGAATGTCATCGGCTCTACCGTAATGTCAGGGTATTCTGCACGTCGCTCATCAAGTTGAGCTTTGGGTGTTAACAATACAATGTCTCGTAGCGCCTGTGGTTGAGCCTGGTAGCGCTCCCGAAGTGGGGCGATCTGATCGGCAACCGTATTCTGCCGGTTCATGGTCACAAACTCGGGCTTATATTCCTTGGTCGCACTGTAATGGAAGAGAATGGTTGCAAGGGGATTTAGGAGTTGGTTGATATGAGGGATTGGCAAGCAGGCCATTTCGATTATGCTGCCTAGTGTATAGCTTTTTCCGCCACCCTGTACACCAAACAGGCTGATGGTGTGAGTCTGATCAAGATCCAGCGCTACCTTCCGTCCAGCCACCTCACCAAGGATTCCGTATTGCACGGAGTCAGCTTGTACACCCAGCAAAACATCGTAATCCGGGGCTGACCCTGATTCGTGAATAGCTGGGCCGCTTCGGTGTTCCTGTGATTCGACAAACTGTATCTGGGGCGCTTCCTCTGATTGGCTACCTTCTAACAACGAAGTCTCGGCCAAAGGAGGTGCGACTCTATCATTGGTGAGTGATACTGATGGTGAATTCTTACCTGTAATCTCGTGGTTGCTGCCACTTGATGCAATATCATGGGCTACGTATATACCGGTGTCTTTTGTATCAGCACCATTGTTTGATAGCTCTCCAGCGCCTTTTATGGGGAGTATGTCTAGCAATTCCTGTGTTGTCGTTCGATCCTGCCGTGGAGAAAGAAACGCTGCGTCTTGAAGGAAAGGGATGCTGCTGGCATTATCCTCAAGGACGTCTGCCTGATCTAACTCAACGGACACAGCGTGTTGCATGCTCAATAGTCCACGAATGAGGTTTGCGCCAATGCGATGATACTCGATATTCTCTTCACGGTCGGGGGCTTCAGTACCATCACGCATGAAATCAAAAATGAGTGCGCTGTGTGTAAAAATGAAACTGTACCCATCTTCCAATGTGGCTAACAAGGTTCGACCTTCCCCTGCCGCCTCTGCTGACATAAGACCGTAGCGTACGCTTCGCTCAAGGTAGAACTCAAGCAATAGGGCTAGTTCACGAGTCTTTAGCGCACGGTCAGGGCGATCCTTCGTAGGATCAAAGGCCGGATCAAATTGACGCCGTAGTGTTAACTGGCTATTGTCGATCTGTCGGCCTATAATCTCTTTGAGTTGCTGATAGGCAGCCACCCCGGTGGCATGCGCATAACATTTGACCTCGATGAGGCGGCAGATCAAGGTTTGTGCTGGTAGATCAAGCTCGAACAAGGCCAGATCTGTCCGATGGAGAGACTCTGAACCATCACCCTCATCGCCTGTCTGGCCCGCCTGACGGAAAAGATCGATGTGATCATCGAGTGGTACCAGGATCTGATTCTGGAGCGCCTGTTGCTGATCAAGATAGCGGTAAGCAAGGGCTAGCCCTAGAGCCTCAGCGCGCTGAGACGGTGCAAGTGAAATCAGTTTGAGCGCAAGCCGTCCTGAGAGTAGCCGGAGTTGGCGTAGAACGAGTGCAACCTGATTGTTCTGATGGGGAAGCCCATAGCTATCTAGAACCGGGCGTAGCAATGCTGATAGCTCGACGACTGAACGGGTTGTCACTATGAGCCGGTGACCTCCGCTCGTCACTTTGCCGGGCACATAGTCGATAAGGTATTCTGGGCGATCTGTACGGGCGTGGTCAAAAAACTCGATCCCCAGATTCCGGTCGATGGTACAAACCCAGTCGCTCACTTCGTGAACGCGATGTAGTAAAGCACGCTGTTCGGGTGACAAGCTCAGTGATATGGTTGGGCGATAGTCAATGACTGGGTCGCGTGTGACAATTGTCGCGGTCAATCCAGAGATTAGCTTGGGTAATTCAGCAAGTAGGGCGGCAGAATTTATACCTACCGACTGCTGTGAGAGCTCGCCATGACAGGGCTGCCGCTGCCAGAGCCAGAAAGAACGGTCGCTTTCCTGATCACTATAGTGACTCACGAACTCTTGTGTTAGTCCATATAGCGGTACTGTTAAAAGCGAATCAAGTGGCTGACCAGCACCAATAGTTGTCGCTGGGAAGACATCGAGCAGAATACTGAGGTGCGCCCGAAAGCCCTCTGGATCGTTGCGAAACTCGTCCATACCTCGAACTGCAAGGCTTAGTTTGGGATATAGGTGGCTCCCTGTCGAAATGCCGAATACATCGGTGTCAGTTCTGTCGATTAGGTCTGGAGAAAGGAGACGGAGCACCGCTTCGCCAATACCGGGCGCTTCACGGTCAGGAACAAATAGCCGGATATCGTAGCGCAATTGTTCAAATGATGGTTGCTTCTGTAGCCAGACTAATGCTTCCGCAATAATCTTCGCTCGTCCTGGGTTAAACACGTTGAGGGTGAGCGTGCGCACATACGGGTGCTGGTTTAAGTAGCGTTCGATTCGCGTGGCAAGCGCTTCGCCTGTCACGGCTGCACCGCTGAACGCCGGTTCCGTTGCCTGGAGTGCGGCGCATACTTCGCTGAACAAGCCCCGCACATCCTCTTCGGTGGGTTCAGCGTACAAAGCCCAGAAGGGTGAGATATTGTCAACTGGTGTGTAGATCGTGTCCGCCGTTCGAATGAGCGTTGGTGGTACGTTAAGCGGTGCTAGGCGGCGCAGAATAGCATCTTCCACGATGCCAATATACTCAGGAGATCCCTGTCGCGCTGCTGAGAGCCACCGCTGACTCACCGCCGTCCATGTAGCGAACCAAAGCGCCCGTATGGGGTGGAGTGGGCTAAGGAGGGCTGCGAATCGGGTTCGATGAAGTTTACGAGCTTGGGATATTTTGACCTGTATCGTGTCGATCAGCAGAGCCTGAAGCGTATCGTGCAGTGCTTGTGTACGTTCATTGCCAACGCTCGCTTCCACGCGAGCATAGAGATCCCGAAGAAGATCACGGTATGTCTTTGCGTACTGAATGCAACGCTCATAAAGGTCATCGTAGTCGGCTGCTTGAGAAATTAATTCAGCCGCGCCAGCTCGCACTGCCACAAAATAATCTGCCCTCGCTGCGAGGAAATGGCGACTGCTTGCTAGATCTGGCAGGATAACTGCCTCCCGCTCCACTGTGGTGAGACGTCCGTTCTCAATGCACAGCTCAAGCTGTATCAGTTCGGTGGGTCGAGTAAGAAATTGCGTCTCAAGCTGCTGGAGCGAGTGAACAACCGGAACATTGAAAACGCCCTCGCCACGGAAGGTAACCCGCAACATGTCGCGGACGCGAGGGCGAGGTGTTTTTTCCTCCTCCCAGGCTACTACATCCGGTCGAATTTCTGAGGGGTCGCGCCCTTCACGAGCAACCTTGAACTGAACACGTAATCGGGCATGCTGGACGCTATCGGCGCGCGGGATGGCACGTTGTGGCCGCTCCTCTTCTTCGAAATCGGTCTCGCCAGGTATGACAAAAAAGGGTTCGCTTTCATTCGAAGGGATTGCCTCGAACGTATCATCATTAATTTGCGAGCGCACTGTCTCGGTAGGTACCGGATCGCCATCAGCAGTCCACGGTAGCACACGGAGAAAGCACCAGCCACCTTCATCAGGAAATGCTACTCGATTAAGCTTATCGAGCGTTACGGTACATGTTGTCCGCTTTGCCTTCCAGGCTTTGACTCGTTTGGATAAGCCGAGAGGAGTGCTGATGTTACCGGTTCCTGCCTCGCGAGCCATCAACTGCACTGTGAAATAATCCAGCCCAGCAACCTGTGAAGGATGGGGGGTAACTTGAAAGGTCAGTGTCAGCTTTCGCCGGGTCTGAGGGGTCAACAACTGCTGGCCTACAAAGCCTTGAAGGCGCGAGTCAGTTTCTTCCCGTACAACCGGTAGATCGGTCTTGACGGCGAAAATGCCGATCTTATCCGGATTACGCTCATCGGCGAACCGCCATTTGTCGAAGGTCAGTTCCCAATTCTTCCGGTCGAGAATAATTTGCCTGGTCCAGCGACGGGGATCGGATGTCCCCGTGTCCAGCAGAAGCTGCATAATACGGCGTTGCAGTGTCTTATCAACAAGATTGAGATCAAGCACACGTCCACGAATGGATAGATCCGATGTAGTGAGAGATCTCACTGCCCTCACGTTTTGTTGAATGCGGCCCAACGCGCGAGTCTGATCATTGAATAGGCGAAGATCCGGGACAAGGCCGATCTCATAGAGTGCAGCCCCAAGTGTCTCGTGATCAGCACCGTTCACGATGGCGGTTAGGAGAAAGCGTACGCGGGCCTCGATATGCCCGACAAACCAGTCGCCCAATTGGTCAAATAAGAGTCTCACAGTGCCCTGTAGTGGCGCTGGAATACGGCTTTGCAGGCGCTGCAGCAGTTCGTCATAAGCACTGGTAACAGGAAGTTCCTCAAAAGTGGCAACGCTAAAAGAGTCTTCGGCACTGGTTCGCAGATTGGAGGGGAGGAAAACGAGGAGCGCAGGGCGCAGGTTCTCTTCCGCATTAGGATTGCGCAGTTCAACCAGCTTTGTTGAGGTAACATACCTGTCGTCTGATCGAGCAAGCTCTGTGCGATCAGTGAGCATGTATACCTGAGCACTAGATACATCACGCCGCAAGCCATCGGTAAGGGCAACCATCAATCCCTGATCGAGATCGGCAACACGTATACAGTGGCCGGGTGCGCGGTTGCGCAACGTTTCGATCAACCGGGGCAGTAGTACCGCTTCTAACTCAGCAGTCAGCCGCTGGTCATTGAGTTCGGCAAAGACGCTGGTCATGAGCGCTCCTCTCGATCAGGTGTCGCCGCTACTACGCTATCGATCTGATACCGTGATTTGACCGCTTGGGTGATGTACGCATCAGACAGATCTTCAAAGAAGCCAATCTCACGCAGGCGGGTCTTGAACGCCTCGACATTCTTGCGCAGTGCCTGCCGGTCGAGAATGCTTGGTGTCGTGAAGCCATCAAACTCGGGCAGCCGATCGATGTAAAGGCCATAGCGCAGACGCAGAAAGGTGAGAAGATCTTCGACGCTAAGCTCACGAGTTGTAAATGATGCTCCCCGCTGTGTAAGTACTGCCAGTTGTAACAGAACCTCTAGTAACCGGCTTCCCATACTGAAGGCTCGCACACTGCCACGCGGCTGACGTAACAGACCCGAGTCACTGTTTTTTAACAGCAACGAGTCAAGACACTGGGTGATATAGTCACGATGAAAGGCACCACGCCGTGTAACCAGAATCTCGATGAAGGTTTCGAAATCGCTAAGACCCAAGGCGGTGATCCGCTCAACCTGAGGGTCGCGATCACTCACTGCATCACTATCCTCAACCAGGCCAACCAGTCGAGCCTTAAAATAGGCATCGCGCTCAGCACTATAGGGTGTTTGTAGCATCTGAAGAAGATCGCGCACGGAAAAGAAGCCTGCGGCTGGCACTGGTGCCCGACTTGTGTGCGCGAGGTAGTCAGCCATCTCATCCAGTTTTTTTACTGCAAAATGAGCCTGGATGTACTCGGGGATACGGCGATAGTGTAGATCCGCACTACGACGCGCCAGCGTCGTCATGTGGGTATTTCCTGCTCCGCCCATATCTACCACTAGAGCAATCTGATACTTGCAGTCGCCGCACGGTCGTATGTCACTTTCACTGAGTGGGCAGCCATGCTGCCCGCAACTGGCGTCTGCTCCACGAGTGCGTACCCATTCAGGTAGAAGCTTTAGCAAGCGAAGATGATACAGCGCAAGATGAAAGGCAAAAAGTATTTTGAGATACTCCACCAGTACGATGCGGGGCACATAGCTTTGGTACGCCAGCAGGCGTAGGACATCATCTGCGAGGAGGTCGGCGACGCCAAGACAAAGTGGCGGAAATCGCTCCGGCGTTTTAGAGTCTTTTGTGTCACCGCTTACCTGCTGATCTAGTCGTAAAAGAGCCTGTGTCTCGACATCAAGCTGAGCGCGAGAGTCGTATGCATCGGTTACCTTATTGACGCCGGGGAAGAAGAATGTCCTGAGTGCATCACGCGCCCCCTGACCTAAGCCACGTCGCGCATAAAAGAGCATCCAGTAGATTTCCTCTGATGCATTGTAGTCCCGCGAATGATTGGCGTTGCGAAACTTATAGGTGTTGCCGTGAAGCGGTCGTGGTGCGGCAATAGCCTGTTTGGGTTTGCCGCGATTGACCACATCCATAAGGTCAGTCTCGATCCAACTGGCGATGATCGTCTCTGCAGCTGGTTCAGCAAACAGCCCTTCGAACCAGATATCATTCAGCCGCTCGCGAACCATTCGTGTATCAAGCAACAACTCCTTGACGAGTTGGCGTTGCTCATCGCTCATGTGAGGGAACCAGATACCTTGGATTTGCTCGCGTGTCTGAAACTGGGTACTCCAGGAAGGGTTGTCCAGCACAGTGCGGGCCGCTTCGACGATCACACGGTCGCGCTTTTGGAAGGTGGCAATAAAGTCTTTGAGCTCAAGCTCGCCACGTCGCGCCGCCCGGCGGCTATCCCATCCGTCATATTTCAATCTGGGGAAGAGCCGGGTCAACACACGATCCATGTTGATGACTTTGTAGTCAATGTAGGTTATTTTAGGCAGCCGAAACTCTTGATCGCGTCGCCGGTTCGCCATTAGTTTTGCTCCTTCACAACGCGCCCAAGTTTTAGTACACCATCTTCTGTCCTCCCCAAGTGGAAGAAATCGTAGCCATTCTCTGTAAGCATAACGTCCTGGTATGGCGCGGAAGCCAGCACATTCTTGAAGACGGCCAGAGTACGGTAGAAGCCTTCGATCTCTTCAACGCTGGGGCGGTATCCGTCATTCAGGCGCATCAGCATGTCATAGACATCAAGGTTAAGCAATAGCTCGGCCCGGCGGCCACGCGGCACTTGATAGGCGAAGATGAGTCCTTGGGGTTGATATTCAATAAAGCGCGCAGCTGCACCGATCGTGCGCCTGCTCAACTCAAATGCTTTTTTGTCGAATAGGCGGTAGCTGCGCATAGTGGCTCGCTCGACCTGCCGAACGCGTAAGGCCAAGCGGGGACCAAGCCGCTCAGGATCGCTAAGACCCTCGCCTCGGTTGATGGCATGGAGCAGATTCGTGACCTCAAGTTGCAGGTCGGCGTTTCCCTTCACCAGTTCTAGGAATCGGTCAACGCTACGATAAGGCAGCATGCCGCCCCGTCGAAGATCATCGACCTGCTCGTCGCGGCGCTTGTCGCGCTGCTCATCGCGCCGCTCAAAGTAGTAGCGCCGCCGTAGGAGTGAGACATAGCGCTGGTGCGCGAGCATTGCATCACGCTGCGTGGCACGATCAAACTGTTGCGGGAGTGCAGCAAATAGGGCGCCTAGAAGTTCATCATCAAACTTGGCCCGCTCCTGAAACGAAAAGCGAGCCAGATTGCGCTCACGAGGCCCGAGGAAGTCAAAGCCGCGGTCGAGATCAGGGTTGCTGGTTTGTCCCATGTCGATCTCGTGCAACAGCGAAATGAGCCGATCAACCGAGTTCTCACTGCCGCCGCACCAGGCGTTAAAGTAAAAGCCGTCTGCAATTTGCCAGCGGGTCTCGGCTCCTTTATTGTATGATGCGTGAACTTCATCACAGTCGCGTGTGCCGACAAGCATAAACGCCAGTGCTGAGCGCAGGTCGCGCATGGTGATGTGCAGGCGCCCACGCAGGTGGGTGAGGGTATATAGCTCCTTCAGTCGTTCTATCACTCGCGGGCCGGCTACAGGATCCATAAAGGTGCGCGCGTTATGGTAGATGTAGCAGGACTCGCGTAGGTCGCAGTCAGTACAAGATTGCCAGAACTGCGGCTCGACCATACGGCGCAGTAGGCGATCAAAAATTGAGCTATTCTGGCCGCTAGCATCAGCAACAACTGAGCGTAAGTTGAGGTTGATGATAGCGACCCCGTCCTGAACTATGCCACCCGTAAGCCCTTCGCGCACGATCCGGGCGAGCAGCGGAAAGCGTTGCTCGTGGCTGCTGAGGAAGTCAACCAGACGGCCCTCGTTAATGGCAATCAGATGTGTACTGGTACTTGTCCAGCGCTGCGAGTCGTTGCCCACGAAAGGCCCAAAGAAGTCGCGCAGAACCTCGTCATTGTCTTTATCGCCCTCGTCCTGGCTCCCGTCATAGTTGCTATAGAAGGTGCGCCCATTGAGTACAAACTGGCGGCCGTTTGGCCCGCGAGTAAGCATCTCGGCGCTTGATGCCTGCGTCTCAAGCTGCTGGATAAAGGCTGTTTTGCCATCGCCTGCGTTACCCGAGATCAGCACCAGACGGAACTCGCCGTTCAACACTGCCGGTGTCAGTTCGGTGTCGAGCAGTGTCGGTACGTAGGTGAGCTTGCCAATCTCGTCCAGACCACGGGTGCCTGCGTTGGTCTTGCTGCTCTGGCTGTATAGGGTTAGCAGGTGGCTGACAAAGGGATTGAAGTTCGGCCTGGCCTGGCTCTGCAACATAGGCAGGGCTAGGGTCGGCTCGCCCGTCGAGCTCGTATCATGGGCACGCTTGATGGGCGGCAGCGCCTCAAGGGCAACTCGAAACTCCTCGGCGGTAGTAAAACGCCGTCCCCGACGACCGTCAATCGCCTTGAGTAGCACCTGCACCCAGGTGTCGCTCAAATCCTCACAGCCGGGAAAGTCGCGTGGCGGGTGTGGTAACGCGCGTAGCGCGTCGTTACCCTCGCCGAATGGATAGTGTCGCGTAATACATTGGTAGAAGGTGACGCCAAGTGCATACAAATCGCGGTCGATTTTGGCCGCAGCACTTAATTCCTCCATTGCATCGAAGTCTGGCGGGATGTAACGGGTGGTGCCGCCCTGTGCCTGGCGTTCTTCATCCGAGATTGCAACATTGAAGTCGATGATGCGCACCCCTCGATCCGTCCAGAGCAGATTGGCTGGCTTGATATCTTGGTGGTAGCACCCGTGGCGGTGGATATGCGCCAGCCCCC
The DNA here is from genome assembly GCA_037134395.1 of Chloroflexales bacterium. Taxonomy (GTDB): domain Bacteria; phylum Chloroflexota; class Chloroflexia; order Chloroflexales; family Chloroflexaceae; genus Oscillochloris. The sequence goes on along the minus strand of JBAXMH010000024.1, from coordinate 3,149 downwards.
GCGCCACTTGGACAGCGATCGCACGGGCATCTTCATGCGAAATCGCCTCGGCCTCAATGAACTCGGCCACTGTGTAGCCCTCGGCGAACTCCATCATAATGTAGGGCGTGCCCGCATCATCAGGCCCAGGAAAGTGATCGGCCCAGATCACACGCACAATATTCTCGTGCTCGGGTAGGCGGGCCAGAGCGCTATACTCGCGACGCAGACGAGATAACACTGAGTGCCGATCATGGGTAATCAGCTTGATTGCCCGATCCACCTCTCCAAAGCTATCGAAGACCTTGTAGACAACGCTGAACTTGCCCTCGCCCAGGTACTTCTGTACAACGAAACGATCGCCCAATCGGTCGCCAGGTTGGAGTTTGCGTAGATCGCGTGGCGCGGCTTGCAGGGAGACCGGCATGGGCTCGGCGATCACCTTTGGCTGGGCCTGCATCTGGGCAATGATTGCCTCCAGATCCTGAAGTGCTGTGGCCGCGTCATGGGTGCGTGTCGCCGGTTCGTAGTCGCAGAGTTGCTGAAGCCAGGTATCAAGCTCAGGCGGCAGCTCTGGCCGCAGCGCCGAGGGCGGTGAGGGGAAGACTGCTTTTCGATGCCCCATGTCCTGCGGGCTTGCGAAAGGAAGCTGGCCGGTGAGCAACTCATAGCCAATCAGCCCGGCGGCGAAAAGATCCGAGGCTGGTGTCGCTCGGCTGGCGTCAACTTGGTTTGGTGCGACGTACAGTTCCGGTGCGAGGTAAGCCGGGTCAAGATCATTCGTGATGGTTTCGGCGATTGTGCCAGAGCGGTTCTCTCCGACACGTGCATAGTCAAACCCGATCAGGCGGTTGACCCCGTCGGCACCTACGAGGATGGCATCGGGGGTTAGGTTGCGATGCACAACGCTGTGGGTGTGAGCGTGGGCTAGGGCTGCGAGTATGTCGCGCAAAATAGCGATCTTTTGCTCGAAGGTTCGCGCTAACTCGGGCTTACTGATCACCTGGCGCAGCGCATTACCAGAAGTCTCCTCAGTCACAAGCACAAAGCCGTCTTCGTCGTCGGTTGGGAAGAAGCTTTGTACGGCGACGATATTGCGGTGTGGCGGCATGCGCGAGAGGGCTTGAAAGGCATTGCTAATGCGATTGCGCTCGATTGTATAGGCCCGCGATTCACGATCAAGCAGGGGGTCGATGCGGTAGACCCGCAGCAGCCGCAGCGGACTGCGACGGTCGTAGAGGTGGCGGGCGCGGTACTCGGTGGAGCGGGCATCGCTGCCAAGGCGCTGCTCAACCTGATACTCGCGGAAGCAGAGTGGCCCGTTGCGTGGGCGAGCCCGACCCGTGAGTACGCCTTGGATGATGCGGAGCAGTGGTGTGATTGATGTGTCAAAGGTATTCGGCACACCAGCCCGGCTCTGAAACAGCGCGATTGATCGGGCGAGGTAGGCCACATCGCGCTCATCACGCTTATCGGGGGTGTGATCGACGACCTGAGCATTTGGCGCGGTCATCAGCACCACTGCCCGTACATAGGCGCGGCGCAATTCTAAGCGGGCCGGATACGCATCGGTGATCATGCCCTTGAACACACGTGCATGCTCACGCAGTTTTGCGAGTGGTGAGTGGAAGGGCTGGCGACCGTCGGGATACCAGCGGGAGCCGTAGACATCCACCTGCCCTTGGGTGCCTTTGATATCTACGAGGAAGATGCAGTGGGGAGCGAGAATAGCCAGATCTACCTCGAAGACTTCGCGCCCACGCACAAGCTCGAAGTTGTGCAGCAGGGTGTAGTCGGCTGGCAGGTTGTCACGCAGGAAGGCGATTGCTCGCCGCTCAGCGTCGTTCGCCGACTCGCCGAGGCGGATGACTTGGGCCATCAGGCTCCCCTCTCGATGGCATGATGAACCAACTCAACCGCCTGGTCTTCCAGCGCATTCGAACGGTGACGTTTTTCGTAAGCATCTACAACAAGAGCATGGATCTGCTCCTGCTCAGTTTTTTCCGGCCAGGGAATAGGCAAAGTTGGAAGTAAAGCATAGTGGTTATCTTGCATCTTGCTGCCGGAAGAGATAGATCTAAGCATCCGAAACGCGGTTTCAGATCGCAGGAATGCAAACAGACAACCGCGCAATATCATGCTTTCATTGGCCACTACTCTTAACATATCCTCTGAGTAGGCGTATGTAATGGCAGGACCCCAAACAAATTCCGAGCGACAGTACAACTCACCTTCGCCTAGTGTACCCCGGGCAGCAATTAGGCTTGTGCCTGCCTCAACAAAAACATCTTCCCCGAGGGCAAATCCAGCTACCCAGCGCCCCTCTGGGCGCTGCCAGAAGAGTTGGCGCTGTCCAATAAGCTGGCAGCCGTACTCACGGTCAGCATCGATCCGCTTGTAACGCCCAGCTCGTTGCAGTGTCCCAGGAATACAAAGCTCACCCAACGGCTTCCAGCGAGCAGATTTGATCGTCTCGCAAAGCCGCAGGAAGCGTGGGTTGTAGTTGAGCGCACGTAATGACTTGACAGGGTTTTGCTTTATCGAGAACCCGAGATCTGAACCCTCGATATGCCACACGGCGGCAGTAATATCTTTTAAACCCACTGTCTGGAAGAGCAGTGCTGTTGCCTGCTCAACCTGAAGTTGATAGTCGGCCCGCAGCCTCGCAGCCTCACTCATCAACTTGTGGGCTTGGCCCTCAATCGCTTCACCCAAACGCGGCACTGGCAAATTAGCAATGTGGCCCGGCTCGATATGTTCAATCACAGCGCCATAAGTGCCTGAAACTACCTGTGGCACTCCATAGCGACTGCTCAGATAGGCGTAGAGATAGCCAGGTGGAATACGTTCCGGGTCGGGGACAACTTTCATGATATCTTGTGACGACCAAAAACCTTCCATGCCGGGGCGGGTATAGGCCATTCGACCAATAGTACCCGAGCAGGTAATCAACGTCATACCTTCACTGAGTTGTAGATGGCGTAGTTTAGGTGATTCAGCATCTCTCTTACTTAGTAATGAGACACGCGAAAAATCAGATAATAGCATCGACCCACTGGTCAAGAAGGGTACGCCATTATCAAGATCATCGACATAGTTACGAACAAACTGTGGCCCATTAGACATTACCGGAAATAATGTGGTATACTCCCGACAGAAGGAACAAGGCA
>JBAXMH010000023.1:0-29183 GCA_037134395.1 Chloroflexales bacterium | reverse complement strand
GCCCGCGAGCGCGACGACGAGCCCGACATGGACTACCCCGAGCTGGTCGCCCTGCTGGAGGCCACCGCCCGCCGTCGGGCCGAGCCGCTGCCCCGTCGCCCCCGCCGCCGCTGATCACGTCGCAGCCGCCGGTCGCCTGGATACCCAGGCGACCAGTTTCGTGCTTCACCCCACCTCATAGCAGCCCCACCCGCCACAGGAACCTACCGCACAGGTGCGGTGCCGGGCAGGCATCTCTCCGCCCACGAAGCGAAAGGATTGCGCCCATGCCTCCATCACTGCATCCGCACCTGCCCGCCCGCGCCCGTCGGTATCGCCATCGCCGCCGCTGCCCAATCGCCACGTCCCACGCGCCAACCGTTGTCCGCCCCCGCCCCGCCGAAGCGGCGCACTGGCAGTACCTGGAAGAGCGCGAGTTTGGCCGGCTGGCCCAGGAGGCCGACCACCTCTTCGACACCAGCCTGGTCTGGTAGCCGCCCCCCAGCAGCAAGGAAGACCTATGGAGCCCATCGATCCGATCCCCGACCGGGAGATCACCCCTTTCGCCGCCTGGCAGGCCGGGCTGCTCAGCCCGCGCGAGGCGGCGACCGCGATTGCCGACGAGCTGATCACCGTCATCGACCCGCAGGAGCGGGCCATCGCCCAGGTCAAGGCTGCCCGGCGCGGCGAGCTGGGCACCCTGCTCATCCGCATCGGCGCACCCCTGGAGGTCAGCGGTCGCGTCGCCCGCTGGGTCGAGCCCACCGAGGCCGAGAGCGTCAGCGTCAAGCAGCTCAAAGCCCTGATCGCCGACCTGCACGCCCAGGGCATGCCCGAGCTGGACGCCCTGGCCCGCCGGATCGCCGCCTGCATCACCCGCAGCGTGCGCGCCGGCTACCCGCTGATCGAGGCCGCCCCGCGCGGAGGAAGGAGTGAGCCATGAGCCAGCCACCCAGCCTGCCACCGATCGATCTGCAGGATATCGTCGGCCAGGAGCACGTCAAGCGCGCCCTGGAGGTGGCCGCAGCCGGCAGGCACCCTGTCCTCTTGAGCGGCCCGCCCGGCGCGGGCAAGACCATGCTCGCTCGCGCGCTGGCCGGCATTCTACCGCCTGCCGCCGATGACGCAACCCCCGCGCCGTTCTGCGCGCCCCACGCCACCACCACCCTGCGCCGGCTGCTCGGCACCCCGGAACAGGTCGGCGGCGCGCTCCTTCAGGCGCGGGGCGGCGTGCTCTTCCTCGACGACCTGCCGAGCTTCGGGCCGAAGCTGCACGCCCTGGCGGCGGCGCTCGACGGTGCCCTGCCGGGGGAGCCGGTCGGCCTGGGGTGTCTGCTGGTCGCCGCCCAGCAGCCCTGTCCCTGCGGCTGGCACGGCGAAGCCGAGCGGGTCTGCACCTGTACGCCGGCCCTGATCGCCCGCTATCAGCGGCGCGTCCCGCACGCCCTGCTGCGCCACCTGGCCATCCACGTGATCGTCCCGCATTTGCGGGCGGAGCAGCTGACCAGCGGGCGACTGGGTGAGCCCTCAGCGGCGGTGCGGGCGCGGGTGCTCGCCGCACGCCAGCGTCAGGCCGCCCGGCGTGCCAACGGGGCAGGGCCGATCCTGAACGCCGACCTCGGCCCGGCGGCGATCCGCGCCCATTGCCTGCTCGACGGCGCGGGCCAGAGCCTGATCCAGGCCGCCGTGCGCCAACTGGCCCTCTCGGCGCAGGCATACCACCAGGTGCTGCGCCTGGCCCGCACCATCGCCGACCTGGCCGGGGCCGAGCGCATCGGCGCGGCGCACCTGGCCGAGGCCGTGCAGTACCGCCGCCGCGAGGAGGCGTAATTCGGCATTGTGACGCTCGATGACACATCGGGCGAGTAGTATAGATACGAACACATGAGCAACGAAAGGACAAATCCATGACGACGACAAGCACGACGGATCTGGCGCAGGCCTGGGCCGAGCGGGTGCGGCAGGGGACATTCAGCCCGGCGGTGGCAGGCACCCGCGAGGTGCGCGTGTTCGGGCAGGCCGGCGATGCGCCGGTGCGCTTCCCGCAGCTGCGCGCGCTGGCGCCGGGCGAGACGCCCGCGCTGGTGCTGGAGCTGCTGGAGCCCGACGAGCGCTGGGCACTGGCCCACGCCGAGCGGGTGGTGACGACCCACCAGCAGGCGGGCCGGCTCGCCGCCGAGGTGGCGCGCGGCCAGGGCGACGGCGCGGTCGTCCCGGCCCTGCGCCTCGATCCGACCAAGACCACTGACATCCTTATCCTCAGCCAGATCACCGGCGGGTGAGATCAGCGGCGGGCCGGGGCGCGCCGTCGCCGCCCCGGCCCGCCCAGGGTACCGCAGCGATCACGCAGGCGTTCGACACCTCCCATCGAAGAAAGGCATCCCCATGATCGGTAGGAACACGGTCCAGGCCGTCCAAGAGGCGGCCACACTCCAGTACGCCAACGGCAAAAGCGTCGCCCGCCAGACCCTTGGCAGCGGGCGGTTCACCCCGCTCGTAGGATTTCACCTGGAGGTCGGCAAAGCCGCCGACGTCGATGAGGCAATGCGGGCCGCATCCGTCGCCCAGATCGAGATCAAGCACCAGCGCCAGGGCGGGGCCGAGATCGTCCGCCACTGGTTCCTCGGCGAGTCGGTGCGGCTCTACCCGGTCACCAGCGGGCCGGTCGCCCCCACCGTGGCCGGCAGCCTGAGCGGACGCAACGCGGAGCGCACCAGCGAGGCCGGGATCGGCATGCGCTGGGGCACCAACGAGCGCAGCAAGATGGCCATTCGCGGCTATCTGGATGTGCTGGTGCAGGCGGGCTCCCTGCAGCTGATCCAGCTCTCGGTGCGCTCGCGGATGACAGACATCCTGCTCGGCACCCTGATCGACCATGGGCGGGTCTGCGAGGCGGCCGACAACCTCATTGATCGCAGCCGCCACCCGGAGGTGGTCACCTACCACGAGGTCGCGCTGCCGCTCGGCCCGGCTGACGAGCAGGAGTGGGGCAAGGGCGATACCGCCACGGTCGTGCCGTTCAAGAGCCTGCACCCCGCCGCAATCGACGCCGCGTATCTGCGCGGCGTCTGGCGGCCCGACAGCGTCCAGGCCACGGCCTTCCGCGACTGGGAGCGCATCCAGCTGTGGGCGCAGGAGTACGCCACCCAGGCCGAGGAGGCGGCATGGCGGACGAGCGAGGCCACCGATGGGGTCGAGGATCGGACGTGACGCGAGGCGTCGGTGTGCATCCTTCACCGCAGTATCCTTCTCCCCAGGAGGGCAATGATGGCGCGCTCACTCCGTAACGGCGACTTTGACCTCGTGCTGGCGATCCAGTCGCCATCCAGCCCCGACCGCTGGTACCGCGTGCTACTCGACCGGGCCAAGGCGCAGACCGGCGAGACCCTGCTCTCCTGCGACTGCGCCGGCTGGCTCCAGGATGCCCGCAACGCGGCGGCGCGCCGTGCCCTGGCCGCTGGGCGCAGCGACGCCGGTCTGCGCGTGCCGCGCGGCTGCAAGCATACCGACGCGGCCCAGGCCCTGCTCGGCCAGCCCGGCGGCGCGCTGCTGCCTCGCTACCGCGACGACCACCCCTACATTGGGGCGACCCGCACGCGCTGGGCGCCGCTGCGCGACTTCGTCCCCGAGGGCGGCTGGGGCATCCAGGAGGCCCGGATCACGGTCAGCGACGCGCCCTACCACCTGGTGCTGCTCCAGGCGACGGGCACCACCGGGAGCGTGGCGACCGCCGCCATCGCCTTCGCCAGCTGCCACCCGGCCACCCTCGGATCGCGGGCGGCTCCGGTGGCCGGCTGGGGCGGCTACGCCATCGCGGCCTCGTTCTGCCGCCAGGCCGGCCTGCCGCTGGTGGGCGAGCCTCCGCTCCACGTCGTGGATGATCTGCCAGATCGCCCCGCTGCCCGGCGGCCCGCGCACCAGCCGGGCGTCTCGACGCGCGAGATCCTGGCCATCGGCGACCAGCGCGACCTCGGTGACGGGCTGACCCCGGCCCAGCGCGCCGAAAACACGCTGCGCCTCTTCCTCGGCCCGCAGCACACCCTGCTGGAGCGTCAGGGCTTCCTCGACGTGTCGAGCGGCCTGCACCCCGGGCGGGTCTACCGCCTGCGCCGCGACCCCCAGCGTCGCTACGAGCGCCGCGTGCGCGTCTTTGAGCAGGGCCGTTACACCAACGACTACTGCATCGTGCGCGCCCAGAGCGTGCCCGAGGCCGATCATTTTATGAGCGTGTACTTCGGCCTGATTGCCGACGAGCGACGCATCTTGTCGGTGGTGCAGCGCGGCAACATTTTCAGCCCGCACAGCGACGGCCAGGAGCGTGAGCACGTGCCAGTGGTGTGGCAAGCACGAGCAGCTGACTGCTTAAAAGTTACCTGAGCAGGATCTAACCGCATAATCGCGCTATCATACAGCGTAGCACCGATTACCCCACGTCTCCCATAGCATAGACCATGGTCATCCACATAGCCTATGCCTGCATGAGCGCTGGGCGCGTCTGGATCATATGCAGGTAGCGCAATGGGCTGCGCACCGCTCATTAGTCAGGTGCTAACGATGCTGCGGCGAGGTGTCTCACTCGCCTCCAGGTCGCCGAGCAGCTCGTCACGTAGGTCCACTTCGCGGGCGCTTCGGCATCCAGCGACGAATGCTGTAAAGTGGCTACCTCTCACCTTGAGGTCGCCCACAATGAGCTAGTCTGCACCATATCGCGGATGCGTAGATGCACAGATGCGCACCAAAGCTACACATCTGTGAGTGCCATGTGCTATACTTGCATTTATTCTTGAACGTGTTTTCTAATGCGGCTCAGCTCATTCTCCGTGATCCCATCAATGACTATGATGTTCGCGAACTTCGACCTTCCATGCTATAAATTAAACTGGTTGGCGAAAAACCAGTAGTGCCTTGTGGGACTTGGTCCCGCTGGCGGTTGGTGTTCTTCATGGGGCACCTCCTGTTCTTGCTCTCGCGGCTCAATGCCGCACATCTTCTCCTCTACCTCATGATCGCGCTGGTATCAGCGAGCGGTCAGCTTCCCCTCCTCAACATCTTCGATCACGCGATCTTGGTTCATTTTACATTCCCATCACACGACGTAGGTGGTGGCTTCGCCGCATCGCCGTTTGTGCAGGTTGTTGCACCATGAACATTTTCGAACTACGCGACCGCCTGATCCAGGACTATAACGCCTATATCGGCAGCTTCTTCCAGATCCGTGATACCGCTATTCGAGCGACGGTGGAAGAGTCGATACAGTCCGGCTTGCTTTGGCCTGAATCACTCATCCAGCTGAATCCCGCATTCGCATCGGGCGCATGGATTGACGACCTCGTGACCGAGGGAGCGCTCCATGATGAATGCCGCCGCATCTTCTGCAAAGAGAAAGACAAGCCTGAATATCATGACCTTGGCCGCCCGCTGCGGCTCCACAAGCATCAGGAAGATGCGACACGCCTTGCGCGTGATGGGCATAACTATGTATTGACGACGGGTACTGGCTCCGGTAAGAGTCTCGCATATATTGTGCCGATCGTCGACCATGTCCTGCGGCGCGGTTCCGGGCGGGGTATCCAGGCGATTATCGTGTATCCGATGAACGCGCTGGCAAATAGCCAAGAGGGTGAGCTCAAGAAATTCCTCCGTCTTGGCTATCCCGAGGGGCAAAGCCCTGTTTCGTTTGCTCGCTACACCGGGCAGGAGCGCGATGATGCGCGCCAGGCTATTATTGCGAACCCACCCGATATCCTCCTCACCAATTATGTGATGCTCGAGTTCATCTTGACGCGGCGCACGGAGCGGCAGCTCATTGCAGCTGCCCAAGGGCTACGTTTTCTCGTCCTCGATGAGTTGCATACCTACCGTGGGCGCCAAGGTGCTGATGTCGCGTTGCTGGTACGCCGTGTCCGTGACCGTCTTGCGGCTCACCACCTTCAGTGCGTTGGTACCTCCGCTACCCTCTCAAGCGCTGGCACCTACGATCAGCAGCGTGCGGATGTCGCCACTGTTGCCTCACAGCTTTTTGGGACGGTCGTGGAGCCCGCACACGTGGTCGGCGAGACGCTGCGACGTAGTACGCCAGAGCATGACACAGAAGATGAAGCCTTCAAAGATGCGCTTATCGCCCGGCTCCGCGACCCTCATATGCCGCCTCCCACAACCTACGATGCCTTTGTCGCTGATCCCCTTTCGAGCTGGATCGAAAGCACCTTTGGCATTACGACTGAGCCTGATGGCTCGCGGCTGATCCGCTCACGCCCTCGCAGTATTCGTGGGACTGAGGGCGCAGCCAATGATCTCCAGGCGCTGACGGGAGTGTCGGAAGCGGATTGTGCAACCGCGATCCAGGCCGGGCTGCTTGGTGGCTATGCATGCGAGTCGCATCCTGAAACTGGCTTCTCGCCGTTTGCCTTCCGGCTTCACCAGTTCATTAGTCGTGGCGATACCGTCTATGCCTCACTCGAGCCAGAGCAGTACCGCTACCTGACTGTCCATGGGCAGCAGTATGTCCCCGGTGATCGCCGCCGTATCCTCTTTCCCCTTGCCTTTTGCCGTGAGTGTGGTCAGGAGTACTACAGCGTTCGTCGTACCCGCGATGGCCTATCCGGCCTGACCATTCTCGCGCCACGCCCACTTGGAGAGACGCCTGACGATGAGGATGATGACGCTGGCTACCTTTACCTGAGCACATCGAATCCCTGGCCCGATGACTGGGAAACGCAGGCCGATCAGTTACCTGATGATTGGCTAGAAGAGCATCGGGGCGGCGTACGTGTGCGTGCGAACCGTCGCAAGGATCTTCCTGAGGCGCTTCAGGTTGCGCCGAATGGGGTAATCGGCGGTGGCGATGTTGCCTGCCACTATGTGCCTTCTCCCTTCCGCTTCTGTCTGTGTTGTGGTGTGGCCTACGGAGGCGCACGCCAGCCCTCCGATTTTGCCAAGCTCAGCTCACTGAGCTCTGAGGGGCGGAGCACTGCGACGACCATCCTCAGCCTCTCGGCAATCCGGGCGCTCAAGTCCTCAACCCTGCCGAAACAAGCGCAGAAGTTACTGAGCTTTACGGATAATCGTCAAGATGCTGCGCTCCAGGCCGGTCATTTTAATGACTTCGTCGAGGTTGGTGTGCTGCGCGCCGCGCTCTTTACCGCCGTGCGTGCCGCTGGATCTTCGGGCCTGCGTCATGATGAGCTTACCCAAAAGGTCTTTGACTCCCTAAATCTCCCCTTGGCAGCCTACACTGACAATCCCGACGTACGTTTCCAGGCATTACGCGACACCCAGCGGGCACTCCGCGAGGTTCTTGGCTATCGAATCTACCGCGATCTCCAACGCGGTTGGCGCATCACATCACCAAACCTTGAGCAGTGCGGCCTGATCGACATCCAGTACGAGTCGCTCGATGAGGTCTGTGCTGCTGAGGATATTTGGCAGGACGCCCATCCGGCGCTCGTCAGTGCCACTCCTCCCAGGCGCATGGTCATCGCGAAAACACTGCTCGACCTGATGCGACGCGAGTTGGCGATCAAGGTTGATTACCTCGATGAGCGGTACCAGGAGCGCATCCAACAGGAGAGCAGCCAGCGTCTCAAAATGCCTTGGGCGCTTGATGAGAACGAGCGGATGGAGCACGCCGGCGTGCTCTATCCCCGCTCGCGTGGCCCGCAGGATTACGGCGGTAATGTATTTCTGTCGCCGCGCGGCGGGTTTGGGCAATATCTGCGACGGCGCACGACGTTCCCGGAGTTCACCGAGCGGTTGCGGCTCGAAGATACAGATCTGATCATTCGAGATCTCCTGGCTGGCCTCAAGGAGGCTGAACTGGTGACAATCGTGGTTCCACCGCGCGACATCACCGATGTACCGGGCTATCAGCTTCCGGCCGCCGCATTGCGCTGGGTGAGTGGCGAAGGTATCCGCGCCTTCCGGGACCCGATCCGCACCCCGAATGAATCCCACGAGGGCAGCCGCACGAATGCCTTCTTCGTCCACTTCTACCAGGAGGTTGCTGCCTCGCTCCGCGGGCTAGAGGCCCGCGAACACACCGCGCAGGTGCCATCGAAGGATCGTCAGGATCGCGAGGATGCGTTTAAGGTCGCTGATCTTCCACTCCTCTACTGCTCGCCGACGATGGAGCTAGGTGTAGATATCGCCGAGTTGAATGTGGTCAGTCTGCGCAACGTTCCGCCAACACCGGCGAATTACGCCCAACGCAGCGGTCGGGCTGGCCGGAGTGGTCAGCCCGCCCTGGTGTTTACCTACTGCTCTACCGGTAGCCCCCACGATCAGTATTTTTTCAAGCGCCCCGACCGCATGGTTGCCGGTGCGGTGACACCACCACGCCTCGATCTCGTCAACCAGGATCTCATTCGTGCGCATATCCACGCGATATGGCTTGCGGAAACCGGCCTCAGCCTGGGCTCTTCGCTGCGCGATCTGCTCGATCTCTCTGGCGAAGAGCCAACATTGGCACTGCTTGAGAGCGTCCGTGACGCTATTCGCGATACGGGAGCGTTACATCGTACCCGAGTCCGTGTTGAAAACGTACTGGGAAGCCTCCGTGCGGAGCTCCAGGATAGCGGCTGGTTTCGCGACGACTGGATCGATGCGATCCTCTCCCACGTGCAGCAGGCGTTTGATAAGACGTGCAAGCGCTGGCGTGGGCTTTATTTGGCGGCACTCGCCCAGGCGCGATCTCAAGATCGTATTATCCGTGACGCATCGCGAACCCCTGAAGACAAGAAACAGGCGGAGCGGTTGCGGCGCGAGGCCGAGGAGCAACTCAAGTTGCTCACCGAGGTTGATAACCTCGCACAATCGGACTTCTACAGCTATCGCTACTTTGCGAGCGAGGGCTTCCTGCCAGGCTATAACTTCCCACGTCTGCCGCTCTCCGCGTTTATTCCCGCCCGCCGCACAAAACAGCGCGATGAGTTCCTGTCCCGACCGCGATTCCTCGCCATTTCTGAGTTCGGCCCCCGGGCAATCGTCTACCATGAGGGGTCACGATACACGATCAACAAGGTGATCCTGCCGCCCACGACCGAGGACGACTCGCTTACTCGGCGTGCGAAGCGCTGCGACCGCTGTGGCTATATTCACCCGGTTGCCGAGGGCGATGGGCCGGATATCTGTCATCGCTGCGGTGCGCCGCTCGATCTCACGCTCCGCAATCTCTTTCGGCTCCAAAACGTGGCGACCAAGCGGCGCGACAAGATTAACTCTGATGAAGAGGAACGCATGCGCTTGGGCTATGAGATTATCACCGGTGTGCGCTTTGAGGATGTTGGCGAGCGGGCAAGCCCAGTTCGCACCGCCAATGTCGTGCGGGATGGCGTGCTCATCGCCCGACTCACCTACGGCCATACCGCCACCCTCTGGCGTATGAACTTGGGATGGGCACGCCGCAAGGACAAGGAGCAGCGTGGCTTTGTCCTCGACCTTGAGCGCGGTTACTGGGCGACGAATGACCAGGCTGTGGGAGACGATGGCGATCCGCTCTCGGCTCGGACGCAGCGGGTGATCCCCTATGTTGAGGATTACCGCAACTGCCTGTTGATTGAACCTGAGGCATCGTTAGCCGAGGGTGTTCTGGCATCGCTCCAGGCTGCCCTGAAGAGCGCAATTCAGGTCGTGTACCAGCTTGAGGATAACGAGCTTGCTGCGGAGCCCCTGCCCAGTCGAGCCGACCGACGACTTCTGTTATTCTATGAGTCGGCAGAGGGCGGGGCTGGCGTACTTAGCCGCCTGCTTGATGATCCAGACGCAGTCGCCCGTGTTGCGCGCGAAGCACTACGGATCTGTCACTTCGATCCGACAACTGGTGAAGATGTGCGCCGTGCTCCTCGCTCACGCGAGGACTGCGAAGCTGCCTGCTATGACTGTCTGATGACCTATGCGAATCAGCGTGACCATGCACTCCTTGACCGACAGGCGATTTACACGATCCTGCGGACGCTTGCCGAATCCGCCTCGGCGGTGTCTCCAGGTGCCCGCACCCGCGCCGAGCACTGCGACACGCTGCTGCGCCAGGCTGGCTCCGATCTTGAGCGGCAGTGGCTCCGTCTGCTGGATGAGCGTGGTCTCCGACTACCTTCTCATGCCCAGCAGCTCATCGAGTCATGTGGCACGCGGCCCGACTTCACGTATCATGATGAGATGGCAGTGATCTATATTGATGGCCCGCACCACGCCTATCCTGAACGACGTACCCGCGATGCTGAGCAGGACATCTGCCTGGAGGATCGTGGTTATACGGTCATTCGCTTCGCCCATACGGATGACTGGGATGCTGTTCTGGCGCGATTCCCGTATGTCTTTGGGAGCAACCAATGAGCTTCGCTGTTGGCTCGCTGGTTCGTGCCCGTGGGCGTGAGTGGGTCGTGCTTCCAGAGTCCACCGATGATATGTTGGTGCTGCGCCCACTCGGTGGCACCGAAGACGAGATTGCGGGCATCTATGTGCCGCTAGAATCGGTCGAGCCCGCGCGCTTTGCGCTGCCCGAGCCGACGAAGCGTGGCGATGACCAGTCCTGCCGGCTGCTGCGTGACGCGGTGCGTATCGGGTTCCGCTCGAGTGCCGGCCCATTCCGCTCCTTCGCGCGTATCGCAGTGGAGCCGCGTCCATATCAGCTCGTGCCACTGATGATGGCGCTCAAACTTGATCCTGTGCGGCTCTTGATCGCCGATGATGTTGGCATCGGGAAGACGATCGAGGCAGGGTTGGTCGCTCGTGAAATGCTTGATCGCGGTGAGGTGACACGCCTCGCGGTGCTCTGTCCACCACACCTGGCCGAGCAGTGGCAAGCAGAGCTGCGCGACAAATTCCATATCGACGCTGAGCTCGTGTTGCCGAGCACCGTCACACGGCTTGAGCGTCGCTGTCGCCTGGGTCAGTCCCTTTTTGAGGTGTACGACCATGTGATTGTCTCGCTCGACTTCATCAAATCCGAGCGCCGACGCAACGAATTCCTTCGCACCTGTCCAGAGTTGGTGATTGTCGATGAAGCCCATGCCTCTGCGGCCAGTAGTGAGCGCCGAGGAAACCAGCACCAACGCCACGCCCTGGTCTCCGGGCTTGCCGCCAATCCAAAGCGCCATCTCATCCTCGTGACCGCCACACCGCATAGCGGTGACGAGTCTGCCTTTCGCTCGCTGCTCGTACTGCTCGATCCGACCTTTGCCGATCTGCCTGAGGATCTGGCCGGACCACGAAATGAACACCACCGCCGCCGGCTTGCCGCGCACCTCGTTCAGCGGCGCCGTGGCGATATACGTCACTATATGCAAGCAGAGACACCGTTCCCTGAGCGGGAGGATGGTGAAGCAACCTATAAGCTGAGTGAGGGCTACAAACGGCTGTTTGAGCGGGTACTGCGGTATGCGCGCGAGACGGTCTCCGACCCAGCAAACGGGAGTCGGCACTGGCAGCGTGTGCGTTGGTGGTCAGCGTTGGCACTGTTGCGTGCGCTGGCCTCAAGCCCTGCGGCGGCGGTGGCGACGCTCCGCACCCGAGCAGCGGCGGCCGATACCACCACTCCTGAGGAGGCGGATAGTATCGGGCGACGAACGGTGTTCGACCAGACGGATGATGAGACGGCGGAAGGGGTTGATATTGCGCCAGGGAGTGACATTGGGGAGCAATCTGGCGATGAGGTTGACCACCGAAGGCGATTACTCGACCTGGCCCGTGAGGCAGAGGCGTTGCAGGGTACTGACGACTCAAAGCTGCAGCAGGCAATAACTCTGGTGGGAGGCTTGATCGCCGATGGCTACCAGCCAATTGTCTTTTGCCGGTTTATCCAGACTGCGGAGTATGTTGCGGCTGCACTGCGCGAGAAGCTGCCGAAAGATGTCGCAGTTGAGGCAGTCACAGGCTTGTTACCACATGATGAGCGCGAGGCGCGCGTAGTGGCGCTGGCAGGCGAGGCAAAGCGCGTTCTTGTCGCGACGGACTGCCTCAGTGAGGGGATTAACCTCCAGGGCCATTTCAGCGCCGTACTACACTATGATCTTTCGTGGAACCCGACCCGCCACGAGCAGCGCGAGGGCCGCGTTGATCGCTACGGCCAACCCCGCCCCCAGGTCAAGACCATCACCTACTATGGCATTGACAACCAGATCGACGGCATTGTGCTCGATGTACTCATTCGAAAGAGCCGGACGATTCGTAGCTCCCTTGGGGTATCGGTGCCTGTACCTGCGGATGCGGAAAGTGTCGTGGAGGCAATTTTCGAGGGTCTGCTCTTGCGCGGCGCAAGCAGCGTCGCGAATAGCTCCCAGCAGATGCTCCCTGGGTTTGAGGATGTGCTGCTCCCCCAGCGTGAGGAACTATTCCGCACCTGGGATATCGCCGCAGATCGTGAGAAGCGATCACGCACCATGTTCGCCCAGGAAGGCATTAAGGTAGAAGAGGTCGCACGCGAGCTCGCGGAAGTTCGTATCGCAATTGGCTCTGGGGGTGATCTGGCCTCCTTCGTGCGTACGGCGGCGCTGGCCCACGGTGCGACGATCTATGCCAATGGCGTCTTACGTATCAACATGTCCGAGGCGCCGCGGGCGCTGAAAGAAGCCACCGGGGTGTCAACCTCGATCACCGTACGCTTCGAGCTTCCCGTCGGTGACGGCGAGGTGTATCTCAGCCGTACCCATCCATTTGCCGAGGGCTTGGCGACCTACGTCATGGATAGCGCACTTGACCCGCTGACTGAGAGTGTAGCACGGCGCTGTGGGGTCATTCGCACAAAAGCAGTCGCAAAGCGCACCACACTGATGCTTATGCGTTTCCGCTACCATATCATCACCATCCAAGGTGGCATCGAAACGCCGCTCCTGGCCGAGGAGTGCGCGCTCCTCGCATTCGCCGGAACACCAGACCGCGCCGAGTGGCTGGATGCGTCAATTGCCGAGGAGTTGCTTGAGTTAAAAGCCGACGCGAACACGAATCCTGATCAGGCAACCCATTTCTTACGCGGCGTGCTTGACCATTTCGAGACCTTATGGCCTTACCTCAATAAAGTTGCCTACGAGCGCGGTCAAAAGCTCTTAGGATCGCATCGCCGCGTACGAACGGCAGCGCGTGTTCAGGGTGTAACCTATCGTATCGAAGCACAGACTCCGCCCGATGTCCTGGGAGTCTACATCTACCTGCCGATTGGATAGTGCTATGTCTCGTCGCTCCCGTGACAGCTTCATCACCATCAGAAGCGAGGGCGCGATCTTGCCTGCGGATCTGTTGCAGCGCATTGTTGATGGCGGGCCACGGCTGGATGGTCTTACTCCGGCATCGTATCACCTCGTTGAGGGCGAGCGGATCACGGAGGCGATCAACCGCTCCTGGAGTCGCCTGCTAGGGTTGTGGACCAGCTTTCGGGGCTTCATCACGAAGGTGTCGCCGGCTGATGCCGCAACCGGTGTGACCCGTGATCGCTGGCTCCTGCCGCTGTTCCAGGAGCTGGGCTATGGACGCCTCCAGACAGCAAAGGCAGTGGAGCTGAATGGCAAGAGCTATGCGCTCTCGCATGCCTGGGGGCACACCCCGATCCACCTGGTTGGCTGTCGTGTCGATCTGGATCGACGCACCCCAGGTGTTGCGGGAGCAGCCAAGGGGAGCCCGCATAGCCTGCTCCAAGAAGTATTGAATGGCGCTGATGCCTCTCTGTGGGGCTTCGTCGCTAACGGCCTGCAGCTGCGTGTGCTGCGTGATAGCGCGCGCCTCACGCGGCAGGCGTATGTCGAGTTTGACCTGGAGGCGATGTTCGATGGGCAGATCTACGCTGATTTTGTCCTGCTCTGGCTTGTCTGTCATCAGTCGCGCGTAGAGTCGGATCGGCCTGAAACATGTTGGCTGGAGCGGTGGTCGTATGCGGCGCAGGAACAGGGCACGCGCGCACTTGATCAGCTTCGCAATGGTGTAGAGGAGGCCATTACCGCCTTAGGGTGCGGCTTTTTGGCCCATCGGGCAAACGAAGGGTTGCGTGAGCGGCTCCGCTCAGGTGAATTGATCACACAGGACTACTACCGCCAGCTGCTGCGCATGGTCTACCGGCTCCTCTTCCTGTTTGTTGCCGAGGATCGCGATGTACTCCTTGACCCAGAGGCAAGTGCCGAGGCCCGCGAGCGGTATACCCGTTTCTACGCCATCTCACGCTTACGCCAACTGGCTGAGCGGCGCATAGGCACTCGGCATGCCGATCTCTACTATAGAATGCGCCTGGTGATGCGCCTCCTTGGCAGCGATGAAGGCTCAGCAGCGCTTGGCCTGCCAGCGCTCGGTGGCTTTCTGTTTGCCCATGAAGCGGTTCCTGATCTCGATGAAGCCGAGATTGCCAACCACGATTTCCTTGACGCAGTGCGCGCCCTGGCCTTCATCATTGACCGGCATGGTCGCCGGGCGGTGGACTACAAGAATCTGGGTGCCGAGGAGTTGGGTAGTGTCTATGAGTCCCTGCTGGAGCTGCACCCTGCCCTCAGCATCGATGCGCCCAGCTTCGAGCTACAGACAGCCGGCGGCAGCGAGCGTAAGACGTCCGGCAGCTACTATACGCCCACCAGTCTGATCACGTCCTTGCTCAACTCTGCGCTTGATCCGGTGCTGGATGAGGCGGCACGTCAGCCTGATCCTAAGCATGCGATTCTTGATCTGAAAATACTCGACCCGGCCTGTGGGAGCGGCCATTTTCTGATCGCCGCCGCCCATCGGCTTGCTCACCGGCTGGCGGCAATTCGTACGGGCGACGAGGCACCCGCGCCTGAGGCGACCCGTGCCGCTTTGCGTGATGTGATTGGAAGCTGCATCTACGGTGTGGATATCAATCCGATGTCGGTGGAGCTGTGCAAGGTGAGCCTATGGATGGAGGCGCTAGACCCTGGTAAACCGCTCTCATTTCTCGATCACCACATTCAGTGCGGCAACAGCCTCATTGGAGCCACGCCGGCCCTGTTGGCCCGTGGCGTGCCTGAAGAGGCGTTTACCCCGGTCATTGGTGATGACAAGGCCGTATGCAGCGGGCTACGCAAGAGGAACAAGGCTGAGCGAGCCGGGCAACTGTCCTTTCTCAACGCTGCGGGTGATGTATGGCCAGCGGTGCCCCGCCTGGCCGAGTATTTCACGAAGGTAGACGCAATCCCAGACCGTGACATCGCGGGCGTGCGGCTGCGTGAAGACGCCGACCAGCGTGGCCGTGAAAGCCCGAGCTACCGAAGAGCAAAGCTGGCCGCCGATGCCTGGTGTGCGGCTTTCTTCTGGCGGAAGGATGGAGCTGCACCTCCGCCGATAACCCATGATGTCTTTGAGCGGCTGAGTGCGCGCCCCGAGAGCTTGCCCGACCTCGCCGAGCGCCAGGCCGAGATTGAACGCCTGGTGATGCACCATGGATTTTTCCACTGGCACCTGGCGTTCCCGAGTGTGTTTACAGTCACCCATGGTCGTGACGAGGTGGCCGAGGCTGCCGGAGCAGGCTGGGAGGGTGGTTTCGACGTGGTGTTGGGGAACCCGCCCTGGGAGCGCATCAAGCTTCAGGAACAAGAGTGGTTTGCTACACGTGAGCCGAGTATCGCCAATGCGACCAACAAGGCCGCCCGCGAGCGGCTAATCCGGGAGTTGCCTGAGCAGAATTACGTCCTCCACCTAAACTGGCAGATCGCGTTACGCAGTACCGAGTCTGAAAGCCAGTTTTTACGCACCGCTGGTCGCTTCCCGCTGACTGGTGTAGGCGACGTCAATACATACGCGCTTTTTGCTGAGCACTTTCGCACACTACTAAAACCGAGGGGCCGGGCGGGCATTATTGTTCCGACAGGCATCGCCACCGACGATACGACAAAGCAATTCTTCGGCGATCTCGTTGAGCGGCAGACGCTAGTTCAGATCATCGGCTTCGAAAACGAGGCTTTCATCTTCCGCGATGTGCATCACTCATTCCGCTTCTGCCTGCTAACGATGAGCGGCGTGGAAGGACGAGTATCGACGGCGGACTTCGCGTACATGGTTCGCTATGTTGAGGATGTGAGCGACCCGCAGCGGCACTTTGCGCTCTCGCGTGACGAGATCGCCTTGCTGAATCCCAATACGCACACATGCCCGATCTTCCGCAACGCGGTTGACGCCAAGCTAGCGAAGCAGATCTACCGGCGCGTGCCGGTGTTGGCAGATGTGGCGCAGGAGGAAAGCCCGTGGGGTGTGCGCTTCCTGACGATGTTCCATATGGCCAACGACAGCCATCTCTTCACAACGACACCTGCGGAGGATCTGCTGCCACTCTACGAGGCCAAGCTGATGCACCAGTTCGACCACCGCTACTCAACGTACGAGGGGGCGAGGGTGGCAAACCTAAATGCAGGCATCTTGCCGCAGCCGTCCCTGGAGCAGAAGGCGAACCCAGCATTTGTTGTGCGATCGCGCTACTGGGTCGCGCGCCGTACAGTCGAGGAGCGGTTGGCGGGGCGCTGGGATCGCGGCTGGTTACTCGGCTTCCGCGACGTCTGCCGCTCACACGACGAACGTAGCGCCATCTTCAGCCTGATCCCGCGTGTCGCGGTGGGGCATAAAATGCCTTTGCTGTTTCCCGCAGCGCATCATCCTGCCCCACTGGTAGCCTGTTTCTTCGCCACACTGAATAGCCCCTGGCTCGACTACTTTGCCCGCCAGAAGATCGGAGGGGCATCGCTCAGCTTCTTCATTCTCAGGCAGCTCCCCATCCTTCCGCCATCGGCCTTCAGCACAGCAGATATCGCCTACATCACGACCCGAGTGGTAGAGCTGGTCTATACCGCCTGGGACATGGCGCCGTTCGCGGCAGATATATGGGCGGCAGCAGACGAGGAGTTACGTGCGGCACTGCTCACCCAGAATGCTGAGTGCAACACTGGGGCACCGGAAGATCTCTTCAGACCGCAGGAGGGGCTACCACTGTCGCCATTCCGATGGAGCGAAGGACGACGGGCCAGTCTGCGGGCCGAACTTGATGCGCGGATTGCTAAGCTCTACGGCCTCACCCGTGACGAACTTCGCTACATCCTCAACCCACAAGATGTCTATGGCCCAGACTTCCCTGGCGAAACATTCCGCGTCCTCAGGGAGAAAGAGCTAAAGCAGTTCGGCGAGTACCGCACGCGCCGATTGGTGCTAGAGGCGTGGGATAGAGAGAAGTATTGAAGGCTATTTTCTTCTGCTTCTCTCATGCTAAACTAACATGAAAATCGCATAGCGATGTGACCGTAGCTGTCACAACGCTATGTAATGCTTGGTCGAAGGACATCTTCCGCGCCGAGAGGATCGCATATGGAGCCGCAGCCTACGGATCTGCTTGATCTCCCCCTCGATTACTGGCAACGTCGCGCTATTGATTTTCTGCGCCCGTTCTTCTCCAAAGCACAGCGGCTCATCAGCATCTCGACCGGCTTCTTCTCCATCCAAGGATACGACCTCTTACGCCCGTACCTGGAGGGGAAGCATGTCCGAATCATGGTCGGCTACGATGAGCGATCACGTCAGGATCTCCTCAAGGCGCTCATCGATGAGATCATGGATGATCTCGCACGCTGGCATGAGAATCGACGCGCGGCTGTAGAAATGCTGGTTGCTGCAATGCGATCAGGCAACCTGCGCATCCTTGAGGCCCGCACCCGTCTGAATGACCATGCCAAAGTCTTTATCTTTGATGCTGAAGTGGCTATCAGTGGCTCCACCAACGTGACGCGCAATGGCCTTCTCAGCAATTTCGAGGGCAATCTTGGGATCAACAAGCGAGCAAATCCAGAGCGCGTCGTGTGGTGGGAGCAGACCTTCGAGAGCCTCTGGAACGATCCGCAAACGACTGACATCACCGACGATCTGTTGCGTCGCCTGGAAGCCTGGCTGCTCTTGCGGCGCCCCTGGGACATCTACCTCAAAACCATGCAAGCGCTGGTACCTGAAGATAAGGCGGCACCGCCCCGATCAAACTACAAGCTGCCGACTGAATTCCAGATGGTTGTCATCCAGCGTGCCTTGCGACAGATCGCGACCTGGCACGGGGCCATGATTGTTGCCTCGACTGGCCTTGGGAAAACGATCATGGGCACCCATATCGCCTATGAATTACAGCACAACCAATCACGTATTATGAATGTGATCGTCTTTGCCCCCAAGCACCTCAAAACCGAGTGGCGGCGGCGCCTACGAAGTGCGGGCGTGGGCACCGATTCGATCTTCACGCGCAGCGTCCTTGACCTCCCTGAGCGAGGCGGGAATGAAGCTGGGGAAATCCAGCGCATGCTGGAGGCCCTTCAGGATGTTGACGAGCGGTGGCTTATTATTGTTGATGAAAGCCAGTATTTTCGGCATCACATCCGCACGGGTGGTGAGCCGAGACTCGCACATAGCCGTCTTCAAGCAGCAGTGAAGCGCACTGGATGCGCAGTGCTGATACTTACAGCAACACCGCTTGCCACAAGCGTCGAGGATTTGCAAAGCCAGCTCAGCCTCCTGCCTCACACCGCCCAGCCGCGTCAGCCCAGACTGCCTGGCTTCCAGGATGGAGATGGGGACGGCGCACCATGGACAGTCAATGATGTGGCTGAGCTTATGCATCTGCCTGTGACTACAGTAATGAATACCCCCTATGTGGCGCAGTACTATGCGATAAATGACGAGGATGGCCGGGGTGACTATGTGCTGTTCGGCGAAGAGCGCCGCTATATCCCACGCATTCACATTCGCCGCGTACCCTATCCAATGATAGAAGAGGACGCGCTTGAGAGAGCAGTTGCCAAAAACGTCCTCCAGCATAAACCCTTGCACTTCAAGCGAAGGGGGCGCTGGGGGATTTCGACAGGCCACGTGGAACGGCAGGTGGCGCTAGCACGGGAAAGCTCACCACTCGCCCTGCGCGACGTGCTTGAGCAGGTAACGGCGAGTGTCTCGGATGGAGGCTATAAACTAGATTTTACTCGTGAGCGCGTGGTGCGCCGGATGCACCTGCGGCCTGTGCTACGGCGCCTTGAAGCCATGCGCCCTGAGGACGATCAAAAGTTGATGCGCCTCTATGCGTTGGTGCGCTCGTACCAGGCTGCTGGACGTAAAGTGCTGGTGTTTGTCGAACGATTGATGACCGCCGTCTACCTTGAGCAAGCGCTACATGAACTGACAGGCTCCACACGGATCGCCTGTACCATTCGTGATGAAGGGCTGGATGCTCCGAGAGAGAAGCGATATGTTCAGAAAGACTACACGAGAGAAGTTGCAGGGTTTATCTCAGGCTTCGCGCCGCGCTCCAATCTAAACGAAGATGGAACCGAACCTGAAGATTTGTACGATATCCTCATCACAACTGACGCCTACAGTGAAGGGGCGAATCTTCAGGATGCAAGTGTCGTCATTAGCTATGATCTTGCGTGGACCCCTGATAAGCTTGTGCAACGGGTGGGTCGTATCCTGCGGTTTTGGACGGAGCCACGCAGCATTGATCTGCTGATCTTCGCCCGAGAGAAGACAGCGCAGAGAAGCGCTACAGAGAGAGAAGACCCGATGGATCGCCGGCTCCGCCACCTTACATCGCGTGCGCACGAGGCAGAGCAATTCACCGAGATCCCCATCTTGCCAGAGGATGCACGCCAGTTCGACTCGCTACGTGGACTCTCGTCAATCGTGTTGGAGAACGTAGGAGAACTTACGCACCGTGCGGTCGAAGATGACCGCTTTGAAGTCTCGACGTTCCTCAACCACTTGACAGCACTCCGTAAGCATCAGAAAGAAGCACGGCAGATACCTGACGACATTTATAGCGCGCTGGCGACAAAGAGCTATCAGACACCACATCTGTTCGTACTGCTCCAATGGAACAAATCGTATGAGTGGCTGCTCTACAATGTGGATCGTGGGTGTGACGAGCGTATTTCAGAAGATGTCTTGCTTGATCGCATTTCCTGCGAACCCAACACGCTACCTGCCGAAGTAGATGCCCATTGGATTGAGACGTGTCGTGAGCGTGCAATCGGTTTCTGGTGCGACCAGAAGCAGATCAGCGCGGAGGAACGTTCCGCGATCAAGCACGTATGTACGCTCTACCTATCACCACAGCGCGAAGTGCATGATCTCTTCTCTGGGGATCGCGCGACCGCTGAGCGAACCTAGAGCACTGTGGCCATGCGCGATCAGTGTAGTACCGCCGAGTTACTGGCAGCCATCGAGGAGGCGCAGCACGAAATCAGTGCGGGCACGGTGACGCTGCGCTTTGACTACGGCTAGCCCGAGAAGAATTCGCGATGATCGTCGCGCGCGTGGCGAACCAATGCAGGTAGGCAATGAGTGTCCGCCACTACTATCAGAGCAGCGGGTCACAACACCGCCACAGCCGCTCCTATTGAAAAGAAAAATCGCAACGTAATTCGTTGTGACAGTAGATGTCACAAACCTGTGGTATGCACGAGCTATGGTAGATTGATCGTCAGAGCGGGCAATGGATCCGGCTGACCGGAAGATAGCAGGGTAAGGAGTAAAGCCAGCAATGACTGAACCTTCACGGCTCATCCTGAACATCGTCCCTATCAGCTTTTCTGGCGAGAATCTCCGCGTAGGTCGGCTACCATATCAGGACGAGGAAAGCTACCGGACACTGCGCGAGAACCACAGGCATACCCATACCTTTCGCTTCGACCAGCGCACTGGCGATCTCCTGAATGTCTCCCTCGTGCCCGATCATGATCCGCTTGGCGCCCTTGAGGAAGTACCGATCCAGGAGCACTTGTTGCTCGTCGCTAAAGCTGTACAAGACATTTTTCTCAAGTGGATCGCTGGACGGCGCACAATCACAAAAGGCGGGAAGCGACTCGTCTTCTGGGGCAGCAACAATCAGGCGAGATTGTTGAGCCAGGCATGCACCCAAGCAAGGGTAGAGCCGATCACAGGTATCGAAGTGTACCACCGCTACGACCTTGACTGTCGCATGTTCTGGGATACGGAGCAGCAGCCTTATCTTGGGCTCGTTATCTCCGTGGATACCACCAACGCCATCGACCTGCCCGTTGCAGAACTGATAGCCCGGGGCGTCTCCATGGTTGGGCGATGCGTTTGTCAGCGCGGCGCTGTTGAACAAGACTACATCCTGCCGAAGCTTGACATTCTTGGCGAGGTACAGCGTATCAAGGGGAATACCCTCGTTATCGAAGGCCCAGACGGGACACAGGAGTTCGACACCTCAGATGTTATCATCGAGCCTCGGCTTGAACATCTCGAAGCAATCGTCAAAGCCTGTTACAAGGGCAAGGCTGCTGCGGTGCTGGCTTATCTGCGGCAAAAGCGTGAGGAGTTGACGAGCGCGAGCGGTCAGCTCCAGGCGATTCGCTACACACTCGGCGGGCTTCAGCAGCAGCAATTTGTTATTGCACCTGATATCACTATCCAGTTTGGCGACCTCCTCGACGAGGGCGATAGACGCTTCCCCACTCGGATTTCTACCGAGCGTCCGCCGCTCCTCTTTGGCCCTCAGGGGCGAAACACCAGTTCTATTCCCGACCAAGGCATCCGTCGGTACGGACCGTATCTCTCGATGCAGCACACGCGTAATGAGCCATTGATCGCTGTCGTGTGCGAAGCGCAGTACCGTGGCCGGGTCGAGCAATTCCTCAATGACCTGCTTGGCGGCTTTCCCGATGAGCGGTGGACGGAAACTGGCAAAGAGAACCCGTTTGTTGGTGGACTCGTCGCCAAGTTCCGGCTGGCTCGCATTCGTTACGAGATTGAGGAGTGCCCTGACTCGTCGCCGGAAGCCTATCGCGCCGCAGCTCGCCGACTGCTGGCTCGTCTTACCCAGCTGCCCGACCTCGCCATTGTGCAAACGCGAGAGGCGTTCAAGCAGTATGTGGGCGATGCAAACGCATACTTCGTTGCCAAGGCGACCTTCATGGGCGCTGGCGTACCAATACAAGCGGTCACCATCGAGATCATCGAAACACCGGGCACCAACCTGGCCTATGTGCTCAATACCGTTTCCCTGGCTACATACGCAAAACTCGATGGCGTACCCTGGGTTATCTCAACACGCAGCCCGGCTAGCCACGAGATCGTGATCGGCATCGGCTCATCAGAGGTCACGACACGGCGCTGGGCGGGCCGTGAGCGCTACGTTGGCCTGACCACGATGTTCCAAGGAGACGGCAGGTATCTTGTTTGGGAGCTTACCCGCGAGGTAGCCTACGATGATTACCCGCAGGCACTGCTGGAGAGTCTGCAGAGCACGCTCCGCTACGTGCAACAGCAAAACAGCTGGCAACCGAACGACAAAGTACGCCTGGTCTGCCATGTGTATAAGCGCCTCAAAGATTGTGAAGTAGAAGCTATCAAGGCACTGGTGCGACAGCTCACCGCTGATCGCTACCAGGTTGAGTTCGCCTTCCTCGATATCTCTCTCTACCATCCCTATCACTTGATCGACCCTGCTCAACCCGGGTTCGCGTACTGGAGCGGAGGGAAAAAGCAGATTCGGGGTCACGGAGTCCCCGAGCGTGGCATCTGCCTCCAGCTTGATCGGCGACGAGCGTTACTGCACCTGACTGGCCCCAAGGATCTCAAGACAGCCGGTCAAGGACTTCCGCAGCCGCTCCTTGTAGAACTGCACAGCGACTCCGATTTTACGGACCTTACCTACCTGCTGCGCCAGATCTACCACTTTACGTACATGTCATGGCGCAGCTTTTTCCCCGCAACGCTGCCCGTAACCATCCACTACTCGCAGATCATTGCCAGGCTGCTCGGGAACCTACGGCATGTGAACGGTTGGGATAGTACGGTATTGATGTTGGGCTCACTTCGTGGAAGACGATGGTTCCTGTAATGATCACCGATCTCCTCAGCCAACGTCGCGCCGCGCTGCTTCACGTTGTGCAGGACAGTTACGGCGTTGTCCTTCAAACCGATGCCTGGCTCCTGCGTGTGCTTCCTCCAGCTGATGCCGTAGCGTTTATGACGCCAGTGCAGATCGGCACACTAACTGACATCGGCGATGTGAGTTATGCTGGCCTACCTCGAGTAGCAGCCTTGGGGTATCTGCTTGGGGATAGCAACACAACGCCAATGGCTTCGATGGTTCACGCCTTCCAAGAGGGCATGGGGCGCCTAATGCAGCGCCCAGGATCAAAGCGTGCCCTCACGAGTGACGATGTGGCGCTGCTAGGTATTGCCGATGGCCTGCTCCGGATCGCCCATCTTGGTGGAGACATTGCTGTGGCACGCCAATGGGTTGTTAGCTTAGTCAATGAGGGCGGGATTCCACGATGGTCTGATCGGATGCGTAGCCTTGCAGGTGAACTGCTTGACCCACGCGGTCGTCTGCACGTCCTTCCCGCTCAGGACAGTGCGGATGATCTTGCGTTAGACCTTTCCCTACGCGCAGCATGGCCAGCAGCTTTTCATGATGTACCTCTTCCTACATTCAAGGCCGAGGAACTGCTCAGGGTGTTGATAACCGAGCCAGTTCCCGACGAGTCAGAGCGAAGCGCTGCGTGGCTGCGCTGCATAGACGTGCTCATCCGTAAAGCCGCTCGCCAACTTACACACACGGTTCCAGATACGGTCCATATCCTGCAAAGCGTGCAGCATGCCTTTAAGCGCTGGCCGTATGAACAGGAGCCGCATCGGAAAGGGATATTGCCGGTTCGTTGGATCATTGACAACGAGTATCAGGTACAGTCACTGTTGTGGGCCATTCTCTACCCAATCTACAACGAGAGCCTCGTCGATGAGGTGTATGTCGAGGATTGGAGTAACAAGAAGCCACGTATTGATCTCGGTATTACTTCGCTCAAGCTGATTATTGAAGTCAAGATTGCTCGTTCGCCACGCGACTTCACGGAGATTGAGGAACAAGTTGCTGGTGACGTTGGGCTATACTTCAAGAATCCGGCGCGGTTCAACCGTATGGTTGTCTTCGTCTATGACGATTGTGACGAGCATCATCCTGAGAAGTATGACAGCTTGCGCAACGCGCTCATTCAGCGTGAAGAAATAGAAGACGTTGTGATAGTGCGACGACCGAGCAGGCTCCCCAATCAAAAAACGCGGTAATCATTATCGCCCACGCGCTATAAAACCCATAGTCAACCTCCAGCATCTACCACCGCGCTGCGGTGGTCTTTTTGTGCGCAGGCCCTCGCCCTGACGAAAGGGAACCTGCATGCACCCGCTCCTCGACGCGCCGCTGATCGGCGCGGCCCTGTTCCACAGCCGCGTCGGCGGTTTCCCGCTGCTGCTCTGCACCTACGTCCTGCTCGATGCCGATAGCAACGCCACCGACGATCTGCCCCGCGTCGCCGTGGTCAGCGTGACCGCGCTCAACGGCGAGCGCTTCCGCCTGCGCGACCCTGGCGACATCCAGCGCTTCCTCGCCGCCGTCGGCCGCAATTTCGATGAGGTGCCGTCGTGAGCGCCGGGCCGCGCGCGGGCGGGGTGGCCCGCCAGGCGCAGATCCACGCGGTCCTCGGGGAGAACGGCTTCCGCCGCTACCAGCAATCCCTTGGGCGGGCCGGCGGCATCGCCCGCCAGGCCCAGCTGCGGGCCGCCCTTGGCGAGACGGGCTATCGCGGCTACCAGCGGACGCTCTACCAACGCGCGGTGCAGAAGCACGGGGCCGTGCGCATGCGGGCCATCCTCACCACCGCCCACGAGCGGCGCCGCCGCTGGCGGATCGCCAACCCAACTCCCGCCGAGGCGATCGTGCATTGGGAAGCGCTGGCGGCCGGTCTGACCCTCCACGCCGACCTGACCGGCAGCTTCACCTGGTCGGCCTACCGCGCCGACCCGACCCGCTGGCCGTTCACCCCCAACGATGCGCTGATTGAGGCGCGGGTGCTCGGCTACGCCTGCGACCTGCTGCTGCCCACCCGTGCCCTGGCCATCGAGGTGGTCGGCGGCGTCCACGCCCTCACCGCTGAGCGCGACGCGGCCCGCCTGGCCGAACTCCACGCCCAGGGGCTGAGCGTGATCACCCTCACCAACGACCAGGTCTACGCGGGTGCGGCCGCCGCGCTGTTTGATCCCACGCTGGAGGCCCGCTATGCCGCATGACCCGCTGACCAACCCCATCGCCGCCCTCACCGACCACGCGGTCTTATCTGCCGATGACGAGGCGACCCTGATCGCTACCCTGCGCGCTGGAGTTGTCGCGCAGATGACCATCGGCGACGCTACGCCGACCGACCCCGCGCTGCTGCGTCAGGACGTCGGCGAGCTCAGTCGAGCCATCGCCCTGGGGGCGGAGGCCCGCGCGACTCTGGTGCGCAACAACATGCGCTTGGTGGTCTCCATCGCCAAGCGTTACCTGCCCTCCGCCGGCCACGCCTTCACACTTGAGGACCTGATCAGCCTGGGCTGCGTCGGCCTGCTGCGCGGCATCGACAGGTTCGACCCCGCCAAGAGCCACAAGCTCTCGACCTACGCCACTTGGTGGATTCGCCAGGCGATCAGCCGCGGCATCGCCGAGGAGGGCCGAGTGATCGACCTGCCCGTCCACCTCCACGACCGGCTGCGCCAGCAGCGCCGGGCGCAGAATCAGCTGGCCCAGCAGCTTGGGCGCGAGCCCGCCCCCGAGGAGCTTGCCGCCCACCTGGGCTGGTCGGTGGCGCGGGTCGCCCAGCTGGAGCAGGTTGGCCAGGAAACCCGCTCGCTCAACGCCCGACTGCACGCCGACGACGATGGGAGCGAACTCGGTGATATCCTTCCGGATCAGCGCTTCGACCCGGCGGCGACTGCGCTCGACGCATCCCTCCGCCACGATGTCGCGGCCGCAATGGCCCGCCTGCTCACCGCGCGGGAGCGGCGCTTCCTGCGGGCGTACTTTGGCTTTGACACCGGCCAGAAGGCAACGCTGGAGGAAGTTGGCGCGGCCGAGGGGCTCACCCGCGAGCGGGTGCGCCAGGTGATCGCGGGGGCGCTCGCCACGCTGCGGGCGGATCCGCTGCTGCGCAGCTATGCCAATGAGGAGGGCGCATGATACTCCGTCACGATGACCCGATGGCTTGGGATGGGGCACCAAGCGAGGAGGAGCTGCACGCCGAGTTCCTCGACTGGATCTGGGATCACGCCTCTCCGATGGAGCAGGCCACCATCCAGCGTGAACGCATCCGCGCGGCGCGTCAGCGCGGCGACCCGCGCTGCCCCGACTGTGGCGGTCAGCGCCGCAGCACCTGCCCCGTCTGCGCCGGCGCGGGCTTCGCCGAGCCCGCGCTGCGCCCGACCACGCCCACGGAAGAGCAGGTCGCCCGGCGGGCGGCGGCCAGCGCACCCGGTGGGTAAAGCTACCGGAACGTATCACGCCGGATGGCGTGATGCCGGCACGGCAGGTTTCCTCCTATCATCAGGAGCACTGCTGTGTCGCTATCTTCCGCAGAACCGTTCCACCTTGCCCCCGACGCCCTGAGCTTCACCGGCGCGGGAGACCGCTTTGCGAAGAACCTCGCCGCGCTCCAGCTGGTTCACGACCTGGAGGTCGCCGGTCGGCCTGCCAACGCCAACGAGCGGCTGACCCTGGCCCACTACAGCGCCTTCGGCGAGTCGGCCCTGCTCAACCGACTCTTCCGCTACGACCACGGGGCCGGTCGCTATGTCCTCTACGACAGCTACGCGGCCTTCCTCTCGACCGCCGACGCGCGCCGCCTGCGCCAGGCCGCGCTCACTGCCTTCTATACGCCCCTCGACCTGATCCACACCATCTGGCAGGCGGTACTGCGCCTCGGCCTGGGCGACCTGGAGCACCCCCGGATCATCGAGCCCGCCGTCGGGGTTGGCCACTTCATCTCGGCTATGCCGCCGGAGCTGCGCGCCCGCGCGGCGATCACCGCCGTCGAGCTTGACCCGGTCACCAGCCGCATCCTACGCCACATCCACCCCGACCTCACCCTGCACGGCGGGGTCGGCTTTGAAGCGGTCGAGCTGCCGAGCAACGGCTTTGACCTGGCGATCTCCAACGTGCCCTTCGGCGAGCTGGCCGTCCACGACCCGACCGTGCCCGCCGCGCTGCGCAGCACAATCCACGACTACTTCTTCGCCAAGGCGCTGCGCCTGGTGCGCCCCGGTGGCCTGGTCGTCTTTCTGACCAGCTGGGGCACCCTGGACAAGCAGGCCCGGGCGGTGCGCAGCTTCCTGGCCGAGCAGGCCACCCTGCTGGGCGCGTTTCGCCTGCCCAACGGCGTCTTCCGGCGCATGAGCGGCTCGGCCAGCGCCACTGACCTGCTCATCCTCCAGAAGAAGACCCAGCCCCAACCGGAGCAGCCGCGCTGGCTCGATCTCGCGGAGGCCGACTACCCGCACGAAACCGACCCGCGGGCGATGACCTTCGGCTCGCGCTACACGCGCGAGATTAAGGACGCCGAGGCGCTGGTGGCAGCCCACGTGGCGGTCAATCAGTGCTGGCTCGACGAGCCCCAGCGCGTCATCGGCCAGCCGCTGGTCGTCGTCAACGACCAGAGCCTCTGGCTCCAGGTGGCCCCGCCCGCCGGTGATCTGGCTGCGGCGCTCGACGCCCGGCTTGCTGCGCTCCTGCCATCGGCGATCATCACCCCCGGTGCGCCCGGCGACCTGGTGGTCGAAGATGCCCCCACCCAACCGCCTCTTCACGAGAGGCGGGCGGCCCAGATCGCCATCCCGGTGGTTGGTGGCGTGGCCCAGGAGCGTGCCGCCGGCCTCGCCGTGATCTACAACGCGGCCAAGGCGCTCATCCGCGCCGAGCTGAACGACGAGCCGGGTGTCGATGTCGCGCGGGCCGAGCTGAATCGGGTCTACGCATCCTTCGTGCTGCACTACGGCGTCATCCACGACCCGCGCAACCAGCGGTTGTTCGGCGACCTGCCCGAACTGCAGTTCCTGCTCGCCCTGGAGTGCAACCCGCGCTGCACGCCGAGCGGGCGCTGGCTCGCCGACCCGGAGCGCATCTTCCGCGAGCGCACCCTGCGCCCGCAGCGTGCTGCCCAGCCTGGTACGCTCACCTCCACCGACGCCCTGCTGCGCTGCCTCGACGAGCGTGGTACCCTCGACCTGGACGTGATCGCCACCCTGGCCGGGATGAATCCGGCTGCGCTCCTCGACGCCCTTGGTGAGCGGGTTTACCGCATCCCCGGCACCCGCCAGTACGAGCTTGCCGACATCTACCTGAGCGGCGATGTGCGTGCCAAGCTCCAGGACGCCCGCGCCTGGGCCGAGCGCGACCCCGCCTTCCAGCGGAACGTGGCCGCCCTGGAGGTCGTCCAGCCCGAACCGCTCGGCCCGTGCGACCTGATCGTCAACCTCAACGCCTTCTGGCTCCCCGGCGAGGTGGTCTCCGCCTTCATCCGCACCCTGCTCCCGGCCTGGGCCGGCGAGGCGGCCTACCGCAGCGCGCTGGGCGAGTGGCTGCTCACCGACCCCGGCCACGCTGGGGCGTTCGCGGTTGAGGCCACCACCCGCTGGGGAACCCCGCGCGCCGACGCGATCACCATCCTTCAGGCATCCCTGCGCGGCGTGCCGATCACCGTCCACGACGTGATTACCGTCGGTGATCGCGAGCGGCGCGTGCTCAACCCTGCCGAGACGGTGGCCGCTCAGGAGAAGCAGCAGGCCATCGCCCAGGCATTCGCCCAATGGCTCTGGGAGGATACCGCGCGCACCGAGCGGCTCTGCGCGATCTACAACCAGCGCTTCAATAGCGTGCGCATGCGCCGCTACGACGGCGAGCACCTCTCCTTCCCCGGCATCAACAGCCACCTGCTGCGCGACGGCGACCTGGCTGATTATCAGAAGGGCGCGGTCTGGCAGATCCTCCAGTCGCCCAGCACCCTGCTCGGCTTCGCGGTCGGCGGCGGCAAGACCTTCACCGCCATCGCGGCTGCGGTCGAGGCCCGCCGGCTTGGGCTCTGCACCAAGGCGCTGGCGGTCGTGCCGAACAGCCTGGTCGGCCAGTGGGCCAGCGAGGCCCGCCGGCTCTACCCCGGCATCAACGTCCTGGCGATGGCCCCCGAGGACTTCGAGAAGCAGCGGCGTGGCGTCGTGCTCAGCCGCATCGCCACGGGCGACTGGGATCTGGTCGTCATCGCCCACACCAGCTTCACCCTGCTGCCGCTGAGTGCCCGGCTGGTCAGCGACTTCCGCGACAAGGAGACCGACCGCCTGCGGGCCTACCTCGAGGAGCTGCGCGCCACCGCCGCCACCGGCGACGAGAAGCGCTCGCTCAAGCAGATCGAGCGCGCCGTGACCCGGCTGGAGCAGCG
>JBAXMH010000022.1:0-29232 GCA_037134395.1 Chloroflexales bacterium | reverse complement strand
GCCTCCCGCCTCCCGCCTCCCGCCCTCCGGCATCCCCTCCACCGCATCCGGATCAAACCCGGCCTCCAGCTTCAGCTCGTGGCGCAGCCGACGTAGCTCGGCATAGGGCAGCCGTCCGGTGCCAAGCACGTAGTAGGGCGGACGATCCTGAAAGAGCATCCCATACTGAGCCGCCTCGCGGCGCACCGCTGTGCCTGGCAGCACCTGGAGCATAAAAATATCGTACGGCCCGAGGGATTGATCTTTGATGAAGTCCAGGGTTGATGCCACGCCGTCCGCGTCATCATCGGGCAGGCCCAGGATCACATCCAGAAAGACATCAATCCCCGCCGAGGAGAGTCGGCGCGTGCCTGCCGCCCACTGTGCCAGGTCGGTCTTGCGGGATACAGCGCGCAGGGCCACCGGGTTCGCCGTCTGGAGACCCACCTCTACCACGCGCACATTCGCCGCTTCCAGAGCCGCCACCGCCGCCGCCGAGAGGTGTTCGCCGCGCAACTCGGCGTAAAACGTAACCTGCCGATCAGCGTTCATCTCGGCCAGAGCGCGCATCAGCGGCCAGAAAATCGGCAGCAGGTTCAGGTTCGCCTCAACAAAATGAACCTGGCGCACGCCACGTTCTCGGCCCCAGGCGACCTCAGCCAGCACCCGCTCAAGCCCAAAATAACGATTGCCCAGGCGCGGCCCCATATTCCGCCCGTAGAGGCAGAAACTGCACGCATAGGGACACCAGCGCGAGATTTCGATCATCTGCGCGCTGTCTGGCAGCAATTCCAGGCATCCGGTCAGGTAGGGCGAAGGTACTACGGAGAGATCGGGGAGGGCTGACTTCGATTGTAGATTGCAGATTGCAGATTGCAGATCGGATTGGCCATCTGGCGCAATTTGCAATCTACAATCTACAATCTGCACCAAAAGGTCAGCAAACGCCTGCTCGCCCTCACCGATCACCGCCACACTTACAGCGGGATGCTCACGCACCCAGGCGTTGTCGGCCTGCACCTCGGGGCCGCCAACCACAACCAGCAGGTCGGGCAGGCGCTGCCTGACCCGGCGGGCCACCTCCAGAGATCGCTCGCTGTTCCAGGTGTAGAGCGAGAACCCGAGCAGATCGGGGGAGCGATCCACAATCGCCTGAACCAGAGCGGCGTCGCCAGCACAGTCGGCAACGGCCCGTGGCAGGATGTCAATCACCACCCGGTCGCCCAGCCCGCAGGACTCAGCGTACGCCTTCAGGTAGCCCGCTGCCAGGGGTGTGTTCAGTGCAGGGCTGTTCGGCACCGGCAACTGAATCAGCAGAACGCGCAGGGGTAGAGTATGCACAACGCCCTACCTCCCGCATCAGCTCCTGCCGCCCCCGCGCTTGCCTTTATTAACTTTATAATAACCAGTTGAGTGTAAAAAGTATACGCCAGGTTATAGAGACTGTCAAACGGGTGTGACGTAAAGTTTTGCTCTCAGGCGGCGCTGTTCAGGGTCATTCTTCACCTTGCTCAATCTGGCCGTCGAGGGCCAGATTGAGCTTCAACACGTTCACCCGTGGTTCGCCCAGGATGCCGAGGTCGCGTCCCTCGGTGGCCTGAGCGACTAACTGGCGCACCTGATCTTCACTGATCCCACGGGCCTTGGCGACGCGACGCACCTGGAAGGCGGCCGCCGCCGGGCTGATCTGCGGATCGAGCCCGCTGGCCGAGGCCGTCACGAGATCAGCGGGGTACGGCCCGGTCGCCTGCGGGTCGGCGGCGCGCAGGGCGTCAATGCGTGCCTTGACGGCGGCGGCCAGGGCCGGGTTGAGCGGGCCGTAGTTTGAGCCTGAGGAGGACGTCAGGGTATCGGCGTTATAGGCGTTGTAGGCAAAGGTACTCGTGGTTGAGAGCCGGCCCCAGAAATATTTCGGGTCGTCGAAGGACTGGCCGATCAGGGCCGAGCCACGCACCTGGCCGTTGGTGACGATCAGCGATCCGTTGGCCTGATGCGGGAAGGCTAGCTGGGCCACCCCCGTCACCACCAGCGGGTAGAGCCCGCCCGTGATCACCGTCAGCACCAATAGGCTGACCAGGGCCGGGCGGAGTTGTGCGATGATCATACGCATGGGCGCTCCTCCTTAATGCTAGGGCTGTTCGTTCGTGGCCCAGAGCAGGCCGAAGGCGAGGCATGTAGTGATAATCAGCGCGAATTCGTGGCCGAGCGCCGACATACGGAGGTTGTGCAGCCAGATAACTGCTACAGACGTCGCGGCGACGACAGTGCCGGGAGAGAACCAGCTTTGTAGGGTACGTATAAATGCTCGCATATCATGCCATTCCCATCAGTGTTAGTGCTAGGTCAATGAGCTTGATGCCGATGAAGGGGGCGATCACCCCGCCCACGCCGTAGATCAGCAAGTTGCGCTGGAGCATCTGGGCCGCCCCCACCGCTCGGTACTTCACCCCGCGCAGGGCCAGGGGGATGAGGGCCGGGATGATCAATGCGTTGAAGATCACTGCCGAGAGGATGGCGCTGGATGGCGAGGTCAGGCCCATCACGTTCAGCACGTTGAGCTGCGGATAGGTTGCGACAAAGGCAGCTGGGATAATAGCTGCGTACTTCGCTATATCGTTGGCAATCGAGAAGGTTGTCAGCGCGCCGCGTGTAATCAGCAACTGCTTGCCAATCTCGACAACTTCGATCAGCTTGGTCGGGTTGCTGTCCAGATCAACCATGTTGCCCGCCTCTTTGGCGGCCTGCGTGCCCGAGTTCATGGCGACGGCCACGTCGGCCTGGGCCAGTGCCGGCGCGTCGTTGGTGCCGTCGCCGGTCATGGCCACCAGCCGCCCGCCGGTCTGGTACTCACGGATCAGAGTGAGCTTGGCCTCGGGTGTGGCCTCGGCCAGGAAGTCATCCACACCGGCCTCGGCGGCGATTGCGGCGGCGGTGAGCGGGTTGTCGCCCGTGATCATCACCGTCTTGATGCCCATCCGCCGCAACTCGGCGAAGCGCTCCTTGATCCCGCCCTTGACGATGTCTTTGAGTTGCACCACGCCAAGGACGCTGCCCTTGTCGGCGACCACGAGGGGCGTGCCGCCCTGGCGGGCAATCCCTTCTACACTGGCACGCACCTCGGGTGGCAGGGTGCCGCCCTGGCTTTCAACGTAGCGCTGGATGGAGTCGACGGCACCCTTGCGAATCAGGTTTCCGTTGAGGTTCACGCCGCTCATGCGGGTCTGCGCGGTGAAGGGCACGAACTCGGCCCCCAGCGCGTGGATATTGCGCTCGCGGATGCCGTACTTTTCCTTGGCCAGCACGATGATGCTGCGGCCCTCGGGAGTCTCGTCGGCTAGCGAGGAGAGCTGGGCGGCGTCAGCCAACTGGGCCTCGCTGACCCCATCGGCGGGGATGAAGGCGACGGCCTGGCGGTTGCCGAGGGTGATCGTGCCGGTCTTGTCGAGTAGCAGCACGTCCACATCGCCGGCGGCCTCAACTGCGCGCCCGGAGGTGGCGATTACATTCGCCTGGATCATGCGATCCATCCCGGCGATGCCAATGGCTGAGAGCAGCCCGCCAATGGTGGTGGGAATGAGACAAACCAACAGGGCCACCAGCACAGTGACAGTCACGGGTGCGCCGGTGCCGCTGGCCTGCACCGCGAAGAGCGAGAAGGGCAGCAGGGTGGCGGTGGCCAGCAGGAAGATGATCGTCAGTGCGGCCAGCAGGATGCTCAGGGCGATCTCGTTGGGCGTCTTCTGGCGCTTGGCACCCTCGACCATGCCGATCATACGGTCGAGGAAGGTTTCGCCAGGGTTAGCGGTGATCCGTACTACTAGCCAGTCGCTCAGCACCTGGGTGCCACCAGTGACAGCCGAGCGGTCGCCGCCGCTCTCGCGGATGACCGGGGCGCTCTCGCCGGTGATCGCGCTCTCGTTAACTGATGCCACGCCCACTATCACCTCGCCGTCGGAGGGAATGGTGTCGCCGGCCTCGACCAGCACCACGTCGCCCGCACGCAACTCACCCGAGGAAATATTTTGGATTTTGGATTTTAGATTTTGGATTGAGGAGTCCGAACCCTCTAAAATCGGCAATCTAAAATCGGCAATCTTCTTGGCCTGCACGTCGCGTCTTGCCCTGCGCAGGGTGTCGGCCTGAGCTTTACCACGCCCTTCGGCCATAGCCTCGGCGAAGTTGGCGAAGAGGATGGTGAACCAGAGCCAGATACTGATCGCGAAGATGAAACTGGCCGGAGCCTCGCCCTGGCTAAACAGGGCCTGGAGCCAGAGGGCGGTGGTCAGCGTGGCCCCCACTAACACCACGAACATCACCGGGTTGCGCAGTTGCACACGCGGGTCGAGCTTGGTGAAGGAGGCGATGGTCGCCTGGCGGACGATTGCCTTGTCGAACAAGGGACGAGGGGATGACTGGGTAATCACAAGGAACCTCTTCTGCCAATTTCTGATGAGTATCCCGTACCGATGTCACCCTGAGCGCAGCGAGGGTCTTACCGGGGGCCGGGGTAGATGCTGAGCGCAGCGAAGCATGACTTGCGGTGGTTGCGCAGTGCATTCATCCTTACTTTACGGAGGATCCTGCCTCAAGCATTTGCTTCCATGCAGACGTGCATGGGTTCTATGCAGACGTGCATGGGTTCTATGCAGACGCGCATGGGTTCTATGCAGACGTGCATGGGTTCTATGCAGACGTGCATGGGTTCTATGCACGCCAGTGTACATTCCATGCCGCAACGATCAGCTTGTGCGCCGCAACCATTTCGTTCCACGCATGCCTGCATACGTTCCATACCGCAACAATCAGCTTGTACGCCGCAACGATCAGCTTGTGCGCCGCAACTATTTCGTTCCACGCACGGGTGCGTAGCTTCCATGCGCTGAGGCGCATCGTGCGGTGCGGTGTGTACATGGTGCATGCCGGATGCACCATGCACTATTTCGCTTGCACCATTTGGAGCTGCTCGACCACCGGCCCCAGAGCCAGCGCCGGGACGAAGGTCAGCACACCGACGATGATTACCACGCCGATCAGCAGTACCACAAAGAGCGGCGTGTGGGTTGGCAGGGTGCCCGGCCCAACCGGCACGGTCTTCTTGGCAGCCAGTGAGCCGGCGATGGCCAGCATCGGCACGGCCAGCCAGTAGCGGGCGATTAGCATAATGATCCCACCGGTGATGTTGTAGAAGAAGTTGTTTGCGCCCAACCCGGCGAAGGCTGAGCCGTTGTTGTTGCCCATCGAGCCGAAGGCGTAGAGTACCTCGCTGAATCCGTGTGCGCCGGGATTGTAGATGCTGGTATAGCCCACGCTCGGGTCGTAGAGCGCGCCCCGGCCCCAGGGCGTGGCTACCGCAAGGGCGGTACCGCCCAGCACCACAGCGCACGGGATGAGGATGACGAGTGAGGCCATCTTCATCTCAAAGGTTTCGATCTTCTTGCCCAGATATTCCGGGGTGCGCCCGACCATCAGGCCGGAGATAAACACCGCTACGATGGCAAAGGCGAGCATGCCGTAGAGACCTGAGCCGACACCACCGAAGACCACCTCGCCCAGCTTCATCAGGAACATCGGTACTAGCCCGCCCAGGGGCGTGAAGCTGTCGTGCATGGCATTCACCGAGCCATTGGAGGCGGCGGTAGTCACGGCGGCCCATATGGCCGAGTTGACCACACCGAAGCGGGTCTCTTTGCCCTCCATATTCCCGCCGGCCTGCTGGTCACTCGCCGTCAGATCAATGCTCTGCGCCGCTAGTTGCGGCGTGCCCGCCTGCTCCTGGATGACGCCAAGCAGCAGCGGCGGGATGAAGATGATCACCATAGCCGCGAGTACGGCCCAGCCCTGGCGCGTGTCACCGACCATTGTGCCGAAGGTGTAGCAGAGTGCCGCCGGGATAAGCAGGATAGCGAGCATTTCAAGGAAATTTGAGAGCGGGGTCGGGTTCTCAAAGGGGTGCGCGGAGTTGACGTTAAAAAAGCCACCGCCGTTAGTGCCGAGTTGCTTGATCGCGATCTGCGAAGCCGCCGGCCCCATCGGCAGTATCTGCTGGGTTACACGAGCGATGGAACTGTCCGCAGCCGTCTGAAGCAGCGGCACCGGAGTGTACTGGTTGAAACTCTGCACGACGCCCTGCGAGATCAGAGCAAGTGCGAGCAGCAACGACAGTGGCAGCAGGATGTAGAGCGTGGTGCGGGTCAGATCGACCCAAAAGTTACCAATGGTCGCGCTGGTGCGGCGAGCGATGCCCCGGATCAGCGCGGCGACGGTGGCCATGCCCGAGGCAGCCGAGACGAAATTCTGCACGTTCAGTCCGAACATCTGGCTGAAGTAGCTCATCGTCACCTCGCCGCCGTAGCCCTGCCAGTTGGTGTTCGAGGCAAAGGAGGCAGCAGTATTGAAGGCCGAGTCGGGCGACACCGCACCGAGACTGGCCGGGTTGAGCGGCAGCACAGCCTGGAGTCGCTGGAGGGCGTAGACCACCAGCAATCCCAGGGCGTTGAAGAGCAGCATGGCGATCGCATACTGCTTCCAGCTCTGCTCCTCGTCCTCGCGGGTGCCAAAGAGAACATAGAGCGGGCGCTCGGCGAAGGCGAGAAAATGGATTCGGCCCTCGTAGATCTGCGCCATATACCAGCCCAGCGGCTTGACCAGGGCGAGCAGGACGACGAGGTAGAGGACAATCTGGAGCCATCCGTTGGCAGTCATCAGAATCGCTCCGGGTTCAGCAAGGCGACAAAAAGGTAGACCATCAGAGCGACGGTGAGCAGGCCGCCGATCAGATACAACATGTTCATCGTTTTTCCCTCATCAGCCGATCGCTATACTCGACAAACCCCCACGTGAGGGCGAAAAAGAGCGCCGTCAGCCCGAGAAAGAGCAGATCCATGACATGTTTCTCCCCACAGATGTACCTACCCAGACGCACGCCCATTGTAGGCCAGCCCTGCGTAAAGGTGCCGTATAAAATAGGGGCGCATGCGTAAAGATTGTATATAAATGTGAAATCACCAGCTAAAACCGGACTACAATGGACGTGAAGCCCGATGCGTGATGCGTGATCGCGCTCGGTTACGTGTCACGGAGTAGCCATGCATGCATATGTTCGGCCCGACCCCGACGCCTTGCTCGCCCGCGTGCAGGCGGAGGAAGCCGCCCAAGCCTACGGTCGCCTGACTGTCTTCTTTGGTGCGTCGCCCGGCGTCGGCAAGACCTATGCGATGCTGGAGGCCGCGCACCAGCGGCAGGCCGAGGGTATTGATGTGCTTGTGGGCGTGGCCGAGACTCATGGCCGCGTTGAGACTCAGGTCATCCTCGACGGGCTGACTCAGCTCCCACCGCAGGAGATCGCCTACCGTGGGGTGACGCTGCGCGAGTTCGCCCTTGACGCCGCCCTGGCCCGTCACCCCCAACTCATCCTGGTAGACGAACTGGCCCACTCCAACGCGCCCGGCTCTCGCCATCCCAAGCGATGGAACGATGTTCAGGAGCTGCTGGCGGCTGGGATTGATGTCTACACCACGGTCAACGTTCAGCACGTGGAGAGCCTCAACGACGTGGTGGCCCAGATCACCGGCGTGGTGGTGCGCGAGACCGTACCCGATAGCGTGATCGAGCAGGCCGACGAGGTGAAGTTGATTGATCTGCCCGCCAACGATCTGCTCCAGCGTCTGCGCGAGGGCAAAGTTTACCTGCCCCAGAACGCCGAGCGTGCGGCCGGTAACTTCTTCCGCAAGGGCAACCTGATTGCTCTGCGCGAACTGGCGTTGCGTCGCACCGCCGATCGAGTTGATGCCCAGATGGAGGCGTACCGACACGACAAGGCCATCCACGCGCCCTGGCCCGCCGCCCAGCGCCTGCTGGTAGGGATAAGCTCGGGGCCGGCGGCGGCGCGCCTCGTGCGGGCGGCCCGGCGCATGGCCGTCGGGCTGCGCGCCGCGTGGATCGTCGCCTATGTCGAGACGCCCGCCGAGCTACGCCGTTCTGAAGCCGACCGTGCGCAAGTACTCCAGACCCTGCGCCTGGCCGAGCAGCTTGGTGCCGAGACCGTGACACTCAGCGGCACCCATGTCGCCGCCGAATTGCTGGCCTACGCCCGCACCCGCAACATCAGCAAGCTGGTGATCGGTAAGCCCGAGTACCCACGCTGGCAGGATCGCTTCGTGGGCTCGGTGGCCAGCGACCTCTTGCGCACAAGCGGCGTGATTGATGTTTCGGTACTCTCGGGCGAGGTAGGCGATACCGCACCGCCCCCACGCGAGCAGATATATCTCACCAGCCCTTGGCAGACCTACGCAGCGGCCCCCGCCATGGTCGCCGTTTGTACCCTGGTGGCCTTGGTCATTGACTACTACGGCATGGGCGAAGCGAATGTGATCATGGTCTACCTGCTGGGCGTGCTGGGGGTGGCCCTCGCAGGCGGGCGCGGCCCGTCGGCCCTGGCGGCGGTGCTGAGCGTGATGACCTTCAACTTCTTCTTCGTCGAGCCACGGATCACCTTCGCCGTCACCGACGCACGCTACCTGATCACCTTCACGGTGATGCTCGTGGTGGGACTCGTAGTGAGCAATCTGACAGTACGTTTTCGTCAGCAGGCGGTAGCGGCCCGCGAGCGCGAGCGGCGAACGGCGGCGCTCTACGCCCTGAGCCGCGAATTCGCCAGTACTCGTGGGATGGGCAACTTGCTGGCAGTGGCAGTGCGTCACCTCACGGCGATCTTTGATAGCCGGGTGGTCATCCTGTTGCCCTGCACCGATGGGGTACTGCGACCCTGGGGCGAATGCAGCGGCTGGTCGCGTAACATTGACCCGCAGCAGTTATTTGGGCTGAGTATGGCCGAGCAGGGAGTGGCCCAGTGGGTCTTTGACCACACCGAGCGGGCCGGTCTGGGCACCAACACCCTGCCGAGCGCCGAGGGACTCTACCTACCGCTGAACGGCTCGCGGGCCACGGTGGGCGTGGTGGGCCTGCGACCGGCCAACCACCAGCGATTCCTCAGTCCCGAGCAGGTTCACTTGTTAGAGACCTTCATCAGCCAGACAGCGCTGGCCATCGAGCGGGCCACACTGGCCGAGGAGGCAGCGCACGCCACCGTAGCCGCCGAGACCGAGCGTCTGCGATCCGCACTGCTCTCCTCGGTATCCCACGACCTGCGCACGCCCCTGGCGATCATCGCCGGATCTTTGACCAGCCTGGCTCAGGGCGGCGATGATCTCGACTCGGCCACACGCGCCGAATTAGTGCAAACGGCCAGCGAGGAGTCTCAACGGCTCAACCGCCTGCTGAGCAATCTACTGGAGATGACCCGCCTGGAGGCGGGCGCAGTGCATGTGCGCAAGGAGTGGCAGCCGCT
Organism: Chloroflexales bacterium; assembly: GCA_037134395.1. Taxonomy (GTDB): domain Bacteria; phylum Chloroflexota; class Chloroflexia; order Chloroflexales; family Chloroflexaceae; genus Oscillochloris. Next base: position 19,907 of record JBAXMH010000022.1, on the reverse strand, counting down.
AGAGGAGGTCGTCGGAGTTGCCGTGGCTCGGGTGGCTCAAGGCGAGACGCTCCCTGGGCGGCTGCCGGGCGAACACTCTCTGCGCATCAACCTGCCACCCGACCTACCGCTCATCCCGCTGGACGGTATCCTGATCGAGCAGGTGCTGGTAAATTTGCTAGACAACGCGGTCAAGCATACGCCGGCGGGTACACCGATCACGCTACGGGCGCAGCGCATAGGTGCGGCGGTGCAGGTAGAAGTAGCTGATCAGGGGGCGGGACTGGCCCCTGGCGACGAGCAACGGGTCTTTGACAAGTTCTACCGGGGCGGCACGGATCGCAGCCGGGGCGGCGCGGGGCTGGGACTCGCGATCTGCAAAGGGATGGTCGAGTCCCACGGCGGTCGGATCTGGGCCGAGCGGCACCCCGAAGGTGGAGCGGCGTTTGTCTTCACGCTGCCGCTGGAGGGCACGCCGCCCAACATCCCCACCGAGTCCCCCGAGACTTACGACGGATGATCGTGCTTGAAGGTGCCAACTTCACTGGCACCTTCAACTGAGTCTCTCCTACAAAACTACTTTGGAAGATCCCCGGCAGCGGGCAACCCGCCCATCCTGACGGCGGCACGTACCGCCCGCTCCACTGCACGGGCTAGGACATCGGCGGCGATGCTTCCCAGGGCCAGTAGGTGCGGCCCATCTCGGCGGCCCGTGGCCAAGGCAAAAACTGTATCGCCGTCAAAGGGCGTATGCACGGGTCGGATTGTGCGGGCGAGGCCATCCTGGGCCATTTGCGCCAGCTTGCTCGCCTCGGCTTTGCTCAATCGTGCGTCCGTGGCCACAACTGCTAGAGTTGTATTGCTCACTTGGTCGGCATGTCGGCCCCTGCCAAAGCTTAGCAGCAGGGCCGGGTCGCGCAGCGCCCGCATGGTATCGCAGAAACCGCCACCAACGGCCCGCGCCCCGGCGATAATCCCGCCGTGTTCCTCCCATATGTCGCCAAAGGCATTCACCACCACCAGCGCACCCACTGTTGTGCCGTCGGGCAGCAGTTCGCTCCAACTACCCACGCCCCCCTTCATCGCCCCCGTCGGGCCAAGGATCTTCCCCACCGTTGCGCCCACCCCCACACCAACACAGCCCTCGGCGGTGGTCTCTCCTGCTGCCGCGCATGCCGCGTAGCCCAGGGCTGCGTCGGGCCAGACTGGCGATCCCAGCCCCAGGTCAAAGATCACTGCTGCCGGCACAATCGGCACCCGCGTAACACCCACATCAAAACCGTAGCCGCGCTCGTGAAGCCACTGCGTCACCCCCACCGTCGCCGCCAGACCCAGGGCACTGCCGCCGCACAACGTCACCGCGTGGATCTCCTGCACCACATTCACCGGGTTCAGCAGATCGGTCTCACGGGTGCCGGGTGCCCCACCCCGCACATCTACCCCGCCCACCGCCCCCTCCGGGCAGAGTACTACCGTCACCCCGGTCAGCGCATTGTTGTTCTCGGCGTGTCCAACAAGAATACCAGACACATCGGTGATTGCTGGTGGCATTGGCATTATCTCCTAGTAGGGCTGTTGCAAAGTCCTCAGATTGCTGCCCGCTCCCCCACCCCCAGCCCCTCCCCCACGCGGGGGGAGGGGAGCCGGATCTCTTTCTGGTGCGAAATACCCCCTCTCCCCTGGTGGGAGAGGGGGCAGGGGGAGAGGGGGTTCACTGACTTTGCATCAGCCCTGTATCTCCTAGCTGTGTCGCGTGTCAGCGTCAATAGTATATAATCCCATGAATGAAACCCGCCGCAGCGGGAAAGGGGTCGGAGGTGATGAATGTCCAGCCCGCCCCAACACCACGAACGATTAAGGAGTTGTGCCCATGTCCGCCCAGATCGAGTATCGCCTTGCCCGACGTCTCTCCCAGTTAGAGGCGTCAGCCACCGCCGCTATGGGTGGTCGGGTTGCCCAGATGCGCGCCGCCGGGATTGATGTCATCTCTTTTAGCGTCGGCGAGCCCGACTTCGATACCCCCGCGCCGATCAAGGCCGCTGGTATTGACGCGATTAACAAGAACTATACCCACTATACTCCCGCTGGTGGTACCGCCGAGCTGCGCAAGGCGGTCGCCCAGCGCGCCAGCGCCGATAGCGGTGTGACATATGGGATTGGCCAGGTCACGACGACCGCCGGGGCGAAAGAGGCACTTTACCTGGCTTTCCAGGCTCTGTGCGATGATGGCGACGAGGCGATCATCCCTGCGCCCTACTGGGTGAGTTATGTTGAGCAGGCGAAGCTCGCCGGGGCTGTTCCCATCACCCCGATGACGACCGATGCGACCGGGTTTAAGCTTACCCCCGCGCAGCTCGCCGCCAGCCTGAGTCCGCGCACCCGCATCATAGTTCTCAACTCGCCCAGCAATCCCACCGGGGCCATTTATAGCGCCGCCGAACTGCGCGCCCTCGCCGATGTCCTCCGCAATAGTGATGCAATCATTATCAGCGACGAGATCTATGATGCGATCAGCTATGTTGAGTACGCCCGCTGGCTCAGGGTGGCCCCGGAGATGGCCGACCGCACCTTGATCGTCAATGGTGCCGCCAAGGCATACGCCATGACCGGCTGGCGCGTGGGCTATGTGGCTGGTCCGCAGCCAATCATCACCGCGATCAAGGATATCCAGAGCCACACGAGCACCCACACTGCCTCGATCTCGCAGTACGCGGCCCTGGCCGCCTATACGCCCAACCCCGAGATTGAGGCCACTGTGGTCGAGATGGCGGCCCAGTTCCTCAAGCGCCGCGACATCATCCTCACGCTGTTGGCCGAGATTCCCGGCGTCACGTGCAGCGTGCCCGACGGCGCGTTCTACGTCTTCCCCAACGTCACCGGCCTGCTCAACCGGCCCCTGCGCGGCGGCAAGATTTGCACCACCAGCGACGAACTGACGAACTACCTGCTCGATGAGGCTCACATTGCTGCCGTCTCTGGCGAGGCATTTGGCGCACCGGGCTATATCCGCTTCTCCTACGCCACCGCTGAGGAGCAGATTGTCGAGGGGATGCGTCGCTTCGCCGCCGCGATTGTGTAGTCCCAATACTGTTCACATGAGCAGATCCCATGCCGACCTTGCCCCTCACCCCCTGCCCCTCTCCCACCGGGGGAGAGGGGAGATTTCGCACCAGAGCGCGTTCGACTCCCCCTCTCCCGTTCTGGGAGAGGGGGCTGGGGGGTGAGGTTTGATCGTATGAATCCACTCGCCGACCTCATCCCGCACCTCGCCGGCAGGCGCATCCTTGTCGTCGGTGATGTCTCGCTCGACGAGTATCTCTTTGGTCGGGCCACGCGCCTCTCCCGCGAGGCACCCGTGCCCGTCCTTGAACTCATCCGCCGCGAGATCATCCTGGGTGGGGCAGCCAACCCGGCTCGCAATATCGTCGCCCTGGGCAGTATGGCTTCCCAGGTCGGCATTGTCGGTGCCGACTCTGAGGGCCGACAACTCCGCGATCTACTTCACCACGCCGGGATTGATGCCCAAGGGCTGGTCGTCTCACCAACCCGCCCCACCACGCGCAAAACCCGCATTCTTGCCGAAGAGTCGCCGCGCTTGCCCCAGCAGGTTGCCCGTCTGGATCGGCTTGAGCGCACGCCACTCTCTCCCATTGAGGAAGATCTCGTCATCGCGGCCCTGCGGGCGCAGATCCCCACCGTCGCCGCCGTGATCTGCTCCGATTACCAGCTCGGCCTGATGACTCCCGCTGTGATCGGCGCGACCCGCGATCTCTGCCGCACCCACGGGGTACTCTTCACTGTGGACGCCCAGGGCAACTCGCACGCCTACGGCGGTGCCGACCTCTTCCGCTGCAACAACCAGGAGGCAGCGGCGGCGCTGGGCACACGTCTGGAGCGGGAGGAAGACTTCGTACATGGCCTCATCACGCTCCGCGACGCGCTGCGTGCGCGGCTCGTGATCGTCACCCGTGGGCCGCAGGGACTCTCGATCATTGGCCAGGAGCTAGATTATCGGCATCTGCCCGCCGTTGAGGTGAGCGAGGTCTACGATACCATCGGTGCCGGGGATACCTTCATCGCCGTTACAACCCTCGGGCTTGCAGCGGGCGTGAATCCGGTTGACGCTGCCCAGATCGCCAATACTGCAGCGGCGCTGGTTGTGCGTCGCCTGGGAAATGCCGTCGTATCGCCCGAAGAACTGGCAGCGGCCCTCGCACACCCCCAATAACAGAGCACGACGCCCGGGCGTCGTGCTTTGCAGTCAGATAATCTGTCGGCAGGAGGTTATGCCGCGTTCAGGCGTTTAAAGCCGATGATCGCCTCATCCTCACTCTGGTAAATCTCAGCGTACTGCGCCAGCCCAACCATACGAAAAATCTTCTGAAAGTGCTGAGAGAGGCCGCTTACCGCCAGCTTCTGGTGATTACGGTTCACCTCAGTCACAATCCCGATCAGAATAGCGATTCCTGCGCTATTAATGTAGTCGTTCTGGCGGAAATTTAGCAGCACAAACCGGGCACCCTTATTTGTCACCTCACGGTACGCGCTATTGATCTTCTCTTCGGCAAACGTCGTGACGTCGCCGACGAGATCGATGATCGCCACACCCTCACGATCACGGGTGCCCACCGTAAGCTCATCTTCCAGCATCATCAGCTCCTCCAAACATATGCGGTTCTAGCGCCCAAGCCTCGTGACACGACGACGCTGAAATGCAAGGCGAAAGCAGTTTCCTGTATCATTGCGAGACACAAAGCCCGACTCATCGCAGAGTTGGCTGATGAGCATGAGCCCCATCCCGCGTAATGAACCCAAGCCCGCCAGTTTCTCCATAATACTGAGCGGCTCGCTCTTGGGTGCAAAAGGACAAACCCCCTCGTCGCATACCTCAATCACCAGACGCTCATCCTCAACGCGGCACGAGATCTCGACGCGCAGATCCGGCTTGAGCGAATTACCATGCTCGATAGCATTAATACATGCCTCGCAGAGCGCCGTTTTCAGATCATCAATCTGGTCAAGCGACATACCAAGACGCCGTGCAAAGGCGGCAACCGCATCACGCGCAACCAACTCGTAACCGAGTTCGTTTGGCAGTGTCAGTTCCAAGCTCGTTATGGGGCTCGTAGAATATGTCATTGTTCGAGATGGATAACCATGCGTACCTGATTGCCACCGCTGGGTACGGTTGTGAACTCTACCTCGTCCATCAACTCGCGGATCAGCCAGATTCCCCAACCACCCTTATCAAACTTCTCAAGAACGTCAGCGATCTGCGGACTGCGGGTGGTACAACCATGATCGAGAATCTTACGCCCCTGGTCAGCGACGCTAATAATAAGCTCATCGTCACGAGCCGTTAGCAGCACAACAACCTTCATCGCTGCATCTTGTTGGTTGCCGTGCTCAATGGCGTTCGTTACTGCCTCGCTTACTGCTGTCTTCAACGACTCGACCCGGTCGTCATGGAAACCCATGCGCCGAGCGAGAGATGCAGCCGTATCCATCGCGACCCGCTCGTAGCCAAGCTTGCTCGGGAGACGGAGTTCGATGATCTTTTCAACAGGCTCGGGTGAAAGGTCGTCGCTCTTGCTCATAATGAGTAATTGACATGGGTCGCCGAATACAGCGGCTCATCTGATGACGCTAGCCTGTTAAAGACGCTACGTGTTCGTTGTGCAGATCTATCCGACCAGAGGCCGTGCATGCCATCGCATAGCGATGGGCTATCATATCATAGCCCTCTACAACGATGCAATAGAACGGAGGTTTGATCATTCACTGTCGTTATGATCTGTCCGCAAAACGCAACCTTACTGCCATGTGCGGCGTATCTGTTATTGTGGAACAGCGAGGCGCATGCTAGAATACCCATCTATACGTCGGTCGTCCGTTCCAACCCCTGTACAGTGCTGTCAGATGCGACAAGCTCGCGTTTTAAGGAGGAATCGACCATGTCTATCCTGAGCCGGATCACGGATCTCGTCAGCGCCAATCTCAATGCCATGCTCGATAAGGCCGAGGATCCAGAGAAGATGGCGAATGAGTACCTGCGTCAGCTTACAAACGAACTTTACGAGGCGCGAACAAGCGTTGCTGCGGCGATGGCCGATGAGACGAAGCTTGAGCAGCGCCGGATCTCAAGCCAGCGCGAGACTGACCAGTGGCAGTCAAAGGCCGAGGCATCCCTGCGCGCCGGTGACGAGACTCTGACTAAAGCGGCACTTGCCCGTAAGGTGCAGGCCCAGAAGCTGACTGAGCAGTACCAGCAGCAGGAGACGGCCCAGGAGCAGCAGGTGGCCGCGCTTCAGGATGCTCTGGTCAACCTAGAGACGCGGATCGCGGAGGTGAAGGCGAAGAAAGAGCTGATCATCGCCAAGAAGAATCGCGCCGCCACTCAGGAGGCCATCCAGCGTGCGACAGCGAGCATGGGCGGGGAGAGCGCGATTGATAAGCTTGACGCGCTTGAGGAGAAGGTTGACGACCGTCTCGCCAAGGCCGATGCGATGGCCAAGCTTGAGCAGGGCTCGCTGGAGAACAAGTTCCGCAACCTGGAGAAGGATCAGGAAGTTGACTCGGAGTTGGCTGAGCTGAAGCGAAAGATGGGCATGAGCTAAGGCAGGAGGCAGGAGGCAGGAGGCAGGAGGCAGGAGGCAGGAGGCAGGAGGCAGGAGCGCCACCGCCTCCTGCCTCCTGCCTCCTGCCTCCTATTTAACACGCCGGTTCGTAGCAGGTGCGGCAGCGAGCTTCGTACAAATCGAGTCCGCCGACCACAATTGTGGGCGCATCAGCGGGGGCCGGGTGCCCGTCAATCAGGCGCTGCGAGCGCGTGGCGTAGGCTCCGCAGCGCACACAGATGGCGTAGAGCTTGTCTACCTGCTCGGCAAGGGCCATCAGGTGCGACATGGCCGGGAAGGGTGCCGCTCGGTAGTTCTGATCAAGTCCGGCGACCAGTACGCGCCTGCCGCTGTCGGCCAGAGTCTGGCAAGCGGCGACAATCACCTCGGGGCTGTCCTCCAGAAAGTGCAACTCATCAATGGCGATCACCTGAATATCCTCGCTCCCGGCGATAACCTCCCTGATCGAACTCACCGGCACCGCCTCTAGCCGTGCGCCACTATGGCTGGCGACATGGCTGCTGCTGTAGCGCGTGTCGAGCCGTGGCGTGAAGATGCGGCAGGACTGGCGAGCAATCTGCACCTGGCGCATACGCCGGATCAACTCTTCGGTCTTGCCACTGTACATACATCCGCAGATGACCTCGATCCGACCGCCGGTGCATGGACGTGTCACGGTATTCCTCTTTTTAAGACAACGAGACTTCCTCACAGCCACAGAAAGACATCGAAGTCCACAGAAATATTTTCCCTGTGTCTTTCCATGTTCTCCTATGGCACAATCTCGTTATCACACTAACGAACACACGATATCGCCGCTCACGGCAACATTGCGCGCAGCAGCCCAAAGAATGCGGGAGTATAGCACGTTTTGTGCCCTTGTACGATGGAGAGACGAGGATGAGGATGAGACGGATTACTGAGGATGAGCGCCTGCTACGCAGCGATTCCGGCGAGCGCAACCGTGATTTTACCCACACCGATCCCTGGCGTGTGCTGCGGATTATGGGCGAGTTTGTCGAGGGGTTCGATACACTGGCCGGCACGGGTCAGGCGGTGACGATCTTCGGATCGGCCCGCGTCCACGCGGACGATCCCATCTACACCGCCGCTGTCGAGACTGCGCGCCTGCTATCCAAAGAGGGTTTTGCGATCATCACCGGAGGCGGGCCGGGTTTGATGGAGGCTGCTAACCGTGGTGCGCGCGAGGCGGGTGGCCCGTCAATTGGCTGCACCATTGAGTTGCCCTTTGAGTCTGGGGCCAATACGTATGTTGATCTTGAGATCCGCTTTCGCTACTTCTTCGTCCGCAAGATGATGTTCGTCAAATATGCCTCGGCCTTTGTGATCTTCCCCGGCGGATTTGGCACCCTCGACGAACTCTTCGAGGCTCTCACCCTCATCCAGACCGGCAAAGTCCATAACTTCCCTATCGTCCTCTACGACTCGGCCTACTGGGCTGGCCTGCTCGGGTGGGTGCGCGACACGATGATTCCTAGCGGCAAGGTGAGCGCGACCGACCTTGATCTGCTCACCCTCTGCGACGACCCGGCTGAAGTCTGCGCCCTGATCACGGCGTCTCATGCAGAGCGACAGATCGGTGCCGCTCGCCAGGAAACCGAACAGGCATCGGCTAGCAGTCTGCGCGATGCGACCGAAAAGCGAAGACCCTAGGATCGATTCCTTTCAGTCGTTCTCACCCCCTCTCCCCCTGCCCCTCTCCCACCGGGGGAGAGGGGAGATTTCTGCATCAGAAAGCGTTCTGCACTCCCTCTCCCGTTCTGGGAGAGGGGGCTGGGGGTGAGGGGCGGTCGGCCACCGGAACCCGGCGACCGAATCCTGGATACAGGGGCCATCACCACACCCGACAGGAATGCCCAAAACCTTGCACTATGCAGACGTGCGTTTTCGCCAGTAGCGGGCCAGACCGTGCCAACTGCTGGCTAGGGCACCGGTCTGCCGGAGTAAGGCATCCTGCACGTCCTGAGAAAGACCGGCGGACTCCTGCGCGACTAATTGCCACAGGGCAGCGAGTTGCTCTTCCTCGGACGCTCCGCTTTCCATGCCTTTTCGCACATACTCGCCCCAGTGAGCGAGGCGCATGCGGAAATCGCTCAGGTGTGACTCTACATCTGCGTAGGCGCCAAAGTGGGTCAGCATGAGCCAACTCGGCATCAGTTCGTCGAGCATCAGCAGGGTGCCGTCCCACGCCTCTAGGTCAATGTCGGGCGGCGGGGTGGCTGGGCGGGCGAAGGGCAGTTCCGGCAGCCGCACTCCGCCGTTGTCGCCAATAAAAGCCCCGCCGCTCTGCTGATCGAGATAGATCACGTGGTGCTTGGCGTGGCCGGGGGCATCAAAGACGTGGATCGTGCGCCCGCCCAGATCCAGCATCTCGCCGCCCTCCAGAGTGACGACCGACTCGCTTGGTACCGGGACGGTCGTCCCCCACAGGGTCTCCATCATCTCGCCATAGAGCTGGTTGGCGCTCTTGAGCAGGCGCGAGGGGTCAATAATATGTGGGGCGCCAATCGTATGCACGTAGATCTTCACGTGGGGATTGCGGGCCAGGATGCTGCCGGCAGCCCCGGCGTGGTCGAGGTGAATGTGGGTGAGCAAAATACTGCGGATGTCGCCCAGGCCCAGTCCCTGGGCGGCCAACCCAGCCTCTAGGGCGGGCAGGGTGCTGTCTGGGCCGGGATCTACCAGCGCCGGCTCGTTGCCGGTCAGCAGATAAGTAGCGATTATCTGCGGGATGCCCAGGTGCATGTCGTCAATTGTGATCACGCCATCAGGTGCGGGGGTTGTCATTAATTACATCTCCTCCCCAGGTGGGCCAGGATATGGCCGCGCTGGTCTTGATCCTGCCAGTGAAGCACAGGGTACCACAAACGGCGACATGCCGATCAATGATTACGGCATGGTTCGATTCTGAACCTTGCGCGATTCGGTGTATTATGAACCACCCTACCGCGTCGGTAAACCTGAAACCCCGTCATATGGAGGCAATGATGCGTCAGTATACGGCAGAGAACTTGATCATCCACCCCGGTGGTCACACCGACCCGCAGATGGTCACGTCGGTGACGACTGAACAGGCTGGGTGGGATTTTGTCGGCTTCCAGGTGCGCCGCATGCGCGCCGGTGATCATTGGTCGGGCGATACCGGCGATTGTGAGGTGGCGCTAGTGATGCTCAGCGGTACGCTTGATGTGACCAGCAGCCGAGGCGAGTGGCGCGATATTGGTGGGCGCAGCAGTGTTTTCGATGGCCCGCCCCACGCTCTTTACCTGCCGCCCGGCACCAGTTACTCCCTCATCGCCCGCGATACCTGCGAGGTTGCCGTTGCCAGTGCCCCCGCCGATCAGGATCATCCGCCGCGCCTGATCACCCCCGCTGACGTAACCCTGGAGATTCGCGGCGGCGACAATGCCACCCGCCAGATCAATGGGATCATCCCGCCGGGATTCCCCTGCCAGCGCCTGGTGATCGTCGAGGTCTACACCCCCAGCGGCAACTGGTCGAGCTACCCGCCACATAAGCACGATCTCCACCGCACTGCCGATGATGGGACGATCATCGAGGCCGATCTGGAGGAGATCTACTTCTACAAGATTGACCGTCCCGGCGGATTCGCCTACCAGCGGATCTACACCGACACCTCATCGCCGCTGCATCAGGCTGGCTACCCCATAGACGCCGTGCTGATCGCCCACGATAACGATATCGTACTGGTTCCCGAGGGCTACCACCCGGTGGTTAGCGCCCCCGGCTACACCACCTACTACCTGAACATCCTCGCCGGTAGCGCCCAGTCTTTGGCCAATGTGGACGATCCCCAGCACGCATGGGTGAAGGACTCGTACCACGGGCGCGATCCACGCGTGCCGGTGTATATGGTGGGTTCGTAGGGGCGCATCGCGATGCGCCCCTACATCCGGCGCATCGCGATGCGCCCCTACGACAACCCTCGGTATGATCACAATGAGGATGCCCAATGCCCACCTATAACGGCCCACTGCACGAAATGACCCAGACCACGCCGACACGCTACTGGAACGATTCGTGTTCGGTAGAGGAGTTGACATACGCGATTGCCCGTGGGGCCGATGGGGCTACCAGCAACCCGGCGATTGTGCTGAATGTACTCAAGAAAGAGATGCACCTCTGGCGCGAGCGTATCCTCCAAGTGATTGCCGATAACCCGACCTGGGGCGAGATCCCGGTGAGCTGGCAGGTTTATAGGGAACTGGCCCAGGGTGGCGCGGCGCTGCTGCGGCCTACCTTTGAGTCTAGCGACCATCGCCGGGGCTTCCTCTCTATCCAGACTGACCCGGCCCTCTACCGCGACCGCGATGGGTTGCTGGCCCAAACTCTGGCTTTCGCTGCCCTCGCCCCCAACATGCAGGTGAAAATACCCGCCACCGCCGCCGGTATCGCCATGATCGCCGATGCCACCTATCACGGCGTAAGCCTGAATGTCACGGTGAGCTTTAGCGTGCCGCAGGCGCTGGCCGCCGCCGAGGCCATTGAGATTGGTCTGCGGCGACGTATGGCGGATGGCCTGACGAACACCACCCTTGCTCCGGTGGTGACGATGATGGTGGGCCGTAACGACGACTGGATGAAGCTGCTGGTCGCCCGCGAAGAACTTGACATAATCCCTGATGACCTGGAGTGGTGCGGCGTGGCCTGCTTCAAGCGTGCCTACGGCATCTTTCAGGAGCGCGGCTACCAGGCCACGTTGCTCGCCGCCGCCTACCGCAACTTCTTGCACTGGACCGAGTTTGTGGGCGGGGATGTGGTGCTGACCATGCCCTGGGAGTGGCAGGTGAAATTCAACCAGTCGAATGTACGACCATCCCTGCGTATGCATCTGCCGGTAGATCCGGCGATCATCGCGGCGCTGTCGCAGATCCCCGACTTCCGCCGAGCCTATGCCCCTGATGGCATGGCCGTCGCCGAGTTCGACAGCTTCGGCCCGACGGTGCGAACCCTGCGCACCTTCAGCGAGTCCTGGCACAGCTTTGTGGGCGTGATCCGCGATATGATGCTGCCAAACCCGGACGTGAAATAGCCGATAGCCGATAGCTGATAGCCGATAGCAGAAACACCTCATGTCATGCTGAGCGAAGCGAAGCATCTGTACCGCTCTCCTGCACGATCCTTCGCTGCGCTCAGGGTGACAGGTATGTAGAGATGACTATGAGCAACGAAACCATCCGCCTAACCATGGCCCAGGCTCTCATCCGTTTTCTCACCCAACAGCACGTTGCCCGCGATGGTGAGGAGATGTCGTTTTTCGCCGGGTGCTTCGGTATCTTTGGCCACGGTAACGTCGCCGGGATTGGCCAAGCGCTCCAGCAGACGCCCGCGTTGCGCTATTACCAGTCGCGGAATGAGCAGGCCATGGTTCACGCAGCCACGGCCTACGCCAAGGTGAAGAATCGCCTCCAGACCTTCGCCTGTACCAGTTCGATTGGCCCCGGTGCAACGAACATGGTGACGGGCGCAGCCACAGCCACAGTGAACCGTCTGCCGGTGCTGCTGCTGCCTGGCGACATCTTCGCCCGGCGCAATGTGGCCCCGGTGCTTCAGCAGATCGAATGGGAGCATAGCCAGGATTTCTCGGCTAACGATTGCTTCAAACCCGTGAGCCGCTACTGGGATCGGATTACTCGGCCCGACCAGTTGCTCACGGCGCTGCCCGAGGCCATGCGCGTGCTGACCAGTCCATCCGAAACCGGCGCGGTGACGCTGGCTCTGCCCCAGGATGTGCAGACCGAGGCCCACGATTATCCCGTAAACCTGTTTCGTCGCCGGGTCTGGGCCATCCCGCGCAACCGGCCCGATGCGCAGGCACTTCGTCAGGCCGCGCAGTGGATCAGACAGAGTCATCGCCCGCTGATCATCGCCGGCGGCGGAGTGATCTACAGCGCGGCAACCGCCGCCCTGGCGGCGGTTGTGGATGCCACCGGCATCCCGGTGGGCGAGACGATGGCCGGGAAGGGCAGTTTGCGCTACGATCACCCGCTCTGTCTGGGGGCGATTGGCGCGACGGGCACCCTGGCTGCCAATACGCTGGCCCACGACGCTGATCTGGTAATTGGTATCGGTACGCGCTACAGCGACTTCACCACCGCCAGCAAGACCGCGTTCCAGGCCGAAAACCTGCGCTTCATCAACATCAACGTAACCGGCTTCGATGCGGCCAAGCACCAGGCTCTGGCTCTGATTGGCGATGCACAGGCTACCCTGGAAGAGTTGGGTACGCTGCTGGAAGGCTGGCAGGTGGACGCGAGCTACCGCGCCGAGGCAGCAGGCTTGGCCCAGGCGTGGGATGCCGAAGTGAGCCGGATCTACGCCATCCGGGGCGCTGAACTGCCGACCCAGGGCGAGCTGATCGGTGCGCTGAACGAATATGGCGACCCTGAGGCGATTATGGTTTGCGCGGCGGGCAGCCTGCCGGGCGACCTGCACAAGCTCTGGCGCACGCGACACCCTAAACAGTACCACCTAGAATACGGCTACTCGTGCATGGGCTACGAGGTAGCGGGCGGGCTGGGCGTGAAACTGGCCGCCCCCGAGCGCGAGGTTTACGTGCTGGTGGGCGATGGCTCGTACCTCATGCTGAGCAGCGAGATTGTCACGGCGGTACAGGAGGGCGTCAAGCTGACGATCATCCTGCTGGATAACGATGGCTACAAGAGCATCGGGGCGCTGAGCCGCTCCTTGGGACAGGCGGGCTGGGGCACGCGCTACGCCTATCCGCAGGATGGGCGACTCGTGGGCGACGAGGCCGGTGACACGGCCCAGCCCCTGCCGATTGATCTGGCGGCGAATGCGGAGAGCCTGGGTGCAACGGTTATCCGCTGCGTAAGCTACAATGACTTCATTAACGCCCTGTTAACGGCGCGAACCAACCCGCGCACGACACTGATCTACATCCGCAACGACCGGCTGGCCGAGGTGCCGGGCTACGCAAGCTGGTGGGATGTGCCGGTGGCCGAAGTCAGCGAGATTCCGAGTGTGCGCGAGAAGCGCGCCGAGTGGGAGCAGATGCGGGCGAAAGAGCGGGATTATGTGTAGATTTTGGGTTTTGGGTTTTGGATTTTAGAGTGGATCTAAAACCCAAAATCCAAAACCCAAAATCCAAAATCCAAAATCCAAAATCCTCTGAGGAGTAGCGATGACCGACACCACACCGCTAATTGAGGCCCGTGGGATCTGCAAGTACTTCGGGGCCGTGACCGCACTGGAGAGCGTGAGTCTGCGGCTGATGCCTGGCGAGGTGCTGGGTGTGGTGGGTGATAACGGGGCCGGGAAAAGTACCTTGATGAAGGTACTTTCAGGGATGCACCCGCCCTCCAAGGGCGAGTTGCTGATCAATGGTGCGCCCGTCCACTTCCGCAGCCCCCGTGACGCCCGCGTCTGCGGTATCGAGATGGTTTATCAGGATCTGGCCCTGGCCGGGAATATGCGGATTGATGAGAATATCTTTCTGGGCCGCGAGCCGCTGCGCCGTATCCTTGGGTTTTTGCCAATTGTGGATCACAAAGCCAGTACGCGGCAGGCCCAGCAGCACCTCGACGACCTGAAGATCCACGTCAAAAGCGTGAGCCAGCGCGTCGAGGAGTTGTCCGGCGGCCAGCGCCAAGCCGTCGCCATCGCCCGCGCCACCGCCTTCAACGCCAAAGTGGTGATTATGGATGAGCCTACGGCAGCCCTGGCGATCAAAGAGGTGCGCAAGGTTCTCGACCTGATCAAAGATCTCAGGAACCACGGCATCGGCATCATCCTGATCAGCCACCGTATGGACGACATTTTCTACGTCTGCAACCGGGTGATGGCTCTGTTTCGCGGGCAGAACTTCGCGGAGTCCGCTCTCGCCCAAACCGACCGCAACGAGGTGATCGGCTGGATCATGGGCAACAAGATCCGCGAGGCGGTGCCCCAGGGGATGGATCTGAACTAGAAAGTATAGCCGATATCGGCTATCGGCTATGTAGGAGCTTGTGACGATGACGACCCCCGCGACAGAGTTGTCCGAGGCTCCGCCCAACGAGCGGCTCTCGGTGCGCCTGCTTCCCTTCCTCGATCGCTACGGCGTGCTGCTGCTGGTGTTCGGCATGGCCGCGTTCTCCTTCGCCCTTGAGCCAGAGGTCTTCCTGACCTGGCGCAATATCAGCAACATCTTCCGGCAGATCTCTGTTAACGCTGTGCTGGCCCTGGGCGAGTTTCTGGTGATCGTCACTGCTGGGATTGATCTCTCGGTTGGCTCGATCCTGGCCCTGTCCATGATGTCAACCGCCATTCTCGCTAAGGCTGGTCTCCCCTGGCCACTTGTCATCCTGGTGCCGTTTATGGTGGGCGGGGCAGTGGGTGCGGTGAACGGACTCGGCCTGACCTGGCTGCACCTGCCGCACCCGTTTATCATGACCCTGGGTATGCTCAATATCGCCCGTGGCATGACCAATCTGATCTCGAACGGCGCGGCAGTCAGTGGCCTGCCAGATCAGGTGAGTTGGCTGGGTGCCAGCGACATCTCCATTGCAGGCGTGGATATTCCGGTGAGCCTCTTCGCCATGATTGGTGCCTATGGGCTCATGAGCGTATTTCTGACCTACACCCGCACCGGACGACATATCTATGCGATTGGCGGCAACCCGCAGGCTGCACGAGTCAGCGGGATCAATGTAGACCGCACTCTGGTGCTGGTCTACACAATCTGCGCCATGCTGGCCGGTTTCTCGGGCTTGCTGCTAGCTGGACGTGCCAACTCGGGCTTTCCCAGCGCCGGTATTGGCCAGGAACTCGACGCGATCTCGGCGGTGATCATCGGCGGGGCCAGCTTCTTCGGCGGGCGTGGCACCGTCCTCGGTGTCTTCGCTGGTGCCCTGGTGATCGGCATCATGCACAACATCCTCAACCTGCGGGCTGTGTCGAGCTTTTGGCAGCAAGTGCTGATCGGTGTCGTGATCATTGTGGTGGTCTCGATGGATGTGCTGCGCCGTAAGGTCGGCAGCTCTCACAGGTAGGGACGGATCTTATGCCCCTCACCCCCCAGCCCCCTCTCCCACACGGGGAGAGGGGCAGGGGGTGAGGGGGCGACATCCAGAAAGGGGGTGGTTCACCGCACAAGCCCATCGCTCAATGCCGAATGTTCGCCTGTCGGATATGGTCAAAATTCACATGCTCATCGTGGAGGAAACCAATGAAGGCTCTCAAGTACAGCTGGCTCCTGGTTGTGTTTATGCTCGCCCTCACCGCCTGTGGCGGTGCCGCTGCCCCGAAACCCACCACAGCCCCCGCCGCTGCCGCCGCAACCACGGCCCCCGCCGCGACCACGGCCCCTGCTGCGTCTGCTGCGACCACGGCCCCCGCCGCGTCTGCTGCGACCACGGCCCCTGCCGCAACCACGGCCTCCGCCGGAACGACGGATCTCTCGAAGGTGAAGATTGCTGTCATCATGAAGGGACCGGGCAGCGATAACCCCTTCTGGGCAGCAGTTGAGGGCGGCGCAAACGATGCCGGTAAGGCGTTGGGTGTTGAGGTTGTTGTTCAGGCACCGCCCACCGAGAGTAATACACCGGCCCAGATCGCGATTGTCGAGGACGACATTACTAAGGGTGTCAGCGCCATCGCTATCGCCCCAACCGACCCGGCCGCCCTGGAGCCGGTGCTCAAGAAGGCGATTGACGCGGGCATCAAGGTCGTCTTTATTGACACCAAGGGCCAGAACCCAGGTATCACCTTCATCGGTACGAACAACGAGGTCGGTGCGGCGCTGGCTGGCGACTACATCTGCAAGAACCTCAAACCCGGTGATAAGGTAGCCATCCTCCAGGGCATCATCACCCAGAGCACCGGCCAGGCCCGTGCCAACGGATCCAAGACCGCCGTCACCGGTTGTGGTCTCAATCTGGTGGCCGAGGTGCCTGCCAACTGGGTTGTCGCCGAGGGCCTGACCGCGATGGAAGATATCCTGACCAAGAACCCCGACATCAAGGGCGTCTTCGCCAGCAACGACAACATGGCCATCGGGGCCACCCAGGCGATCAAGAATGCGAAGCTCACCGGCAAGATTCTGGTGGTTGGCTTTGACGCCAACCCCGACGCCGTCACTGCCATTCTGGCGGGCGAGATGAACGCCACCGTCGCCCAGGCTCCGGCCAACATCGGTAAGTTCGGCGTCGAGAGCTTGGTCAAGCTGATCAAGGGCGAGAAGATTGACCCGGTCATTGACACCGGCACCGAGTTGGTCACTAAGGACAACGCGGCCAAGTACAAGTAAGATCCACCCTCACCCCAGCCCTCCCCCTCTGGGAGAGGGCTGGAGTCAATACTTTTCGAATAAGCAGATCCTATGCCGACCTTTCCCCCTCACCCCCTGCCCCTCTCCCACCGGGGGAGAGGGGGGATTTCCTCATCAGAGAGCGATCTGCTCCCCCTCTCCCGTTCTGGGAGAGGGGGCTGGGGGGTGAGGGCGGATCGGCAGCAGAATCGCTATTCGAAAAGTATTGGGGCTAGAGTGAGGGTTTTCCAAAATCTAAAACCCAAAATCTAAAATCTGCTGTTTCTTCCGCTTTTGAACAAGGAGACTTCCCTTATGAGCCGTATCCTTCAGATCGGGATGATCGGCGCTGGCAGAATCGCTCGCGTCCATGCCCGCACGATTGCCTACCGCGTCGCTAGCGCCGAGCTAGCCGCTGTGGCCGATCCCATCCCGGCGGCAGCGCAGGCACTGGCTGAAACGTATCGTATCCGTAGGATTGCCCCCGACTACCAGAGCATTCTGGCTGACCCAGCCATTGATGCGGTGCTGATCTGCACGCCCACCGATACCCACGCCGACCTGATTGTCGCCGCCGCTGCTGCTGGCAAGCATATTTTCTGCGAGAAGCCGGTGGCCCTGAGTTTGGCGCAGACTGACGCGGCGGTATCCGCCGCTGAGCGCGCCGGGGTCACGCTCCAGATCGGATTCAACCGCCGCTTCGACGCGAACTTCGCCCGCGTGCGGCAAGCGGTGGCCGACGGCGAGATCGGCACAGTCGAGATTGTGCATATCATCAGCCGCGATCCCGCGCCGCCGCCGATTGCGTATGTCGGCCCGTCAGGCGGAATCTTCCTCGACATGACCATCCACGACTGGGATATGGCCCGCTTTCTTACCGGCAGCGAGATCACCGAGGTCTACGTCCAGGGCGGCGTGATGGTTGACCCGGCTATTGGTGCGGCGGGCGATATTGATACCCACGTGGCCCTGCTGCGCTTCGCCAGCGGGGCGATTGGCAGTATTGACAACAGCCGCCGCGCCGTCTATGGCTACGATCAGCGAGCCGAAGTGTTTGGCAGCAAGGGTGTCATCCAGACCCAGAACAACTACCCGAACAGCGCCGTGATCAGCACCGGCGAGTCGGTGCGCCGCGACCTGCCGCTGAACTTCTTTATGGATCGCTACGTCGAGGCGTTCGCCGCCGAGATTGAGTCCTTCGCCGCCGCAGTGGCGACCGGCCAGCCAGTGGCGGTAACGGGTCACGATGCACGGGCGGCGCTGGTAGTGGCCCTCGCGGCGAAGCGGAGCTACGCAGAGGGTCGGCCCGTGCGGGTGGCCGATGTCGGCTAAAGGACAATTTCTATGACCACAGTCCAGCGACTAGCGAACTATATCAACGGCGAATGGCAGAAGGCCGACGCCGATGTTCTGCCGGTGATCAACCCGGCCACCGCCCAAACCCTGGCCGAGGTGCCGCTCAGTCCCGCCGCCGAACTGGCCCGTGCCGCTGATGCCGCGCTCTCCGCCTTCCCGAGTTGGCGTGCCACTCCCGCCGGTGAGCGTATCCAGCCGCTCTTTCGGCTCAAGGCGCTGATTGAAGCTAACATGGAAGATTTAGCCCGAACGATGACTGAGGAGTGCGGCAAAACTCTTGGCGAGTCCCGGGCCGAGATCCAGCGTGGTATTGAGAACCTGGAGGTGGCGGCTGGCATCCCCTCGCTCATGCAGGGCTACAACAACGAGGACATCGCCCGTGGCATTGACGAGCATATGTTTCGTCAGCCGGTCGGTGTGGTCGCTGCGATCACACCCTTCAACTTCCCCTTTATGATCCCGCTCTGGTATATGCCCTACGCTATCGCCTGTGGCAACTGCTTCATCCTCAAGCCCTCCGAGAAGGTGCCGCTGAGCAGCCAGAAGCTCTTTGCCCTGATTGCCCAGATCGGCTTGCCCAACGGCGTTATCCAGCTCGTGAATGGCGGTAAGGCAGCGGTTGACGCTATCCTCGACCACCCTGCTATCCGTGCGATCAGCTTTGTGGGCAGCACTCCTGTGGCCAGATACATCTACAGCCGGGCCACGGCCAACGGTAAGCGCGCCCAGTGTCAGGGCGGGGCCAAGAACCCGGTGATCATCATGCCCGACGCCGATATGGACATGACCACCAAAATCCTGGCCGACTCGGCTTTCGGCTGCGCGGGCCAGCGTTGTCTGGCGGCATCGGTCGCTATCACCATCGGCACGGCCCGCCAGGAATTTGTCGAGCGGATCGCCGACATCGCTAGCAGCCGCACGGTGGGCTACGGCCTCGATGCGGGCGTGGAGATGGGGCCGGTGATCTCGCAGCAGAGCCGCGAGCGGATCGAGCATTTGATTAGTCTGGGGCGTCAGGAGGGCGCTGAGCTACTGGTGGACGGGCGTGGCAAGCCGGTGCCCGGCTACGAGTCTGGTGCGTTTATCTCGCCCACCATTCTCGATCATGTGAATCCTAGCGGCGAACTGGCCCACACCGAGATCTTCGGGCCAGTACTCAGCCTGATGCACGTTGATGAGCTAGATCAGGCTATCGCCATGGTCAACGCTAACCGCTACGGCAACATGGCCTGCATCTTCACCAGTTCGGGCGCAGCGGCACGCAAATTCCGCTACGAGGCCCATGCTGGCAACATCGGTGTCAACATCGCCGTGCCCGCGCCGATGGCATACTTCCCCTTCTCGGGCTGGAACGAGAGTTTCTTCGGCGATCTGCACGCCCAAGGTCGTCACGGCGTAGAATTCTACACCGAGACGAAGGTGGTGGTCGAGCGCTGGCCCAAGGAGTGGAGTCGGACATTTTAACCAGGAAGCAGGAGGCGGGAGGCAGGAAGCGGGAGGCGGGAGGCGGGAAGCAGGGGACAGGAAGCGGGAGGCAGGAAGCGGGAGGCGGGAAGCAGGGGACAGGAAGCGGGAGGCAGATTTGGAGTCGATGGCTTGCCGCCTGCCACCTGCCACCTGCCACCTGCCACCTGCCACCTGCCACCTGCCGCCTGCCACCTGCC
>JBAXMH010000021.1:0-30184 GCA_037134395.1 Chloroflexales bacterium | reverse complement strand
GTTGGCCCCGACCATCAGCGCGAGTTCACGCTAGAGGTGCTGATCGGCGATGTGCGCTACGGCATCGGCGTGGGTCCAAGCAAGCAAATTGCCGCCCAGTCTGCGGCGTGTGCGGCTCTGGCGCAACTCCAGCAGCAGGGCGATAGCTCCCCCGACGCGGGGTGATCGATCTGACACAGACATCGCGGGATGGTGGCAGAATATGCTACAACGTCTCTTCATCACTGGCGGGACAGGCTATCTGGGTGGGGCACTCCTGCGGATTGCCGCCGGATACTATGTGCTGGGCGCGAGCTACCTCAGCCAGCATCCCCCCGCATCCCCCCATATTGATTGGACTCCACTGGATGTGCGCGATCCACAGGCGGTGCGCGCCGCCCTCGTGCGTTTCCGGCCCGACATTGTGATCCACACCGCCTTTGTGCAATACGGCCCGGATCTAGTAGCGATCACCGCCGAGGGCAGCGGGCATGTGGCCACGGCAGCAGCCGAGATCCAGGCCCGACTGATTCATATGTCGAGCGACGTGATCTTCGACGGCGAGCGGGCCAATCCCTACACCGAGGACGATCCGCCCGACCCGATCTCTCCCTACGGTGAGGCAAAGGCTATTGCCGAGCGGCTGGTGGCCGCCGCACATCCCGGCGCCACCATCGTGCGTACCTCGCTGATCTACGGGTTTGACCCGATTGACCGACAGACGCAGTTTGCCCTGGAGATCGCCGCCGGACTCCGCTCCGACCGACTCTTCAGCGACGAGTACCGCTGCCCGATCTATGTGGATGATCTGGCCGTCGCACTGCTTGAATTGGGAGAGACTGACTACGCGGGGGTACTAAACCTCGCCGGGGCCGAGCGGCTGAGCCGCTACGAGATGGGGACGCTGTTGGTACGGGCACTCGGTCACGATCCTGTCAGGATCGGGGCGGGGCTGAGCGCCGACCTCCCGGTGCGCCGCCCGCGCAACTGTGCCCTCGATAGTGGTCGAGCGAGTGGGCTACTGCGCACCCGGCTGCGCGGGCTACGTGAGGTGCTTACGGAAAGGAGCTAGCTATGACCCATACACCCGATTTCATCACCGGACTGATCGCCGATCTCTGTTCAGGCGATGAATTTCAGCGCGCCCAAGCCTCCTTCACCTTAGGCGTGCTGGGCGAACCCGCTGTGGAACCTCTCACACATCTGCTCGCATCATCTGAGCAAGAGCGGCGCAAGCGTGCGGCCTGGGTCCTGGGGATGATCGGCGCGACGGCCCTGCCTGCGCTGTTACGTTTAGCTGAGAGTGGCGACACGCATCTGCGGATTGAGGCGATCCGCGTGCTTGGTATCGTAGGCGAGGCACGTACGCTCAACCAGATCCTGCTGGGCCTTACCGACCCAGACCCTCATGTGGCGGCGCGATCCGCCCGCGCCCTCGGAAAGATCGGTGATTCCAGAGCCTACCACCCTCTCGTCACTGCCCTGCGCCACCCCGAACCCGACGTGCGCTATGAGGCGTGTCGGGCGCTTGTGGACCTGCGGGTGTCCGAAGGTATCGCGGCTCTGCGGGGAGTTGCCGAGCGGGATACCGGGCAGACTTCGTGGGGCAGCGCTGTGTGCGAAGGTGCCCACCGGGCGATGGCCGAACTAGAGAACGCCCTTGCCGCACCCGCCCGCGATGATGACTTTATACGGGCCAACCAGTTGTTGCGCCGACAGAAGTGAAGAGCACAGGATGAGAGTGGGTGGTTGTTCAACCACCCACACTTCTCCTGTGCCTTTATTGAGCATTCTATGCGGATCGGCCTGGATGCACGCTATATCGGCGATCACTTCCCCGGCATCGGGCGCTATATCGTTAGCCTGGCCCGTGCCCTGGCCGAGTGTCATCACGATCATACCCTGGTGCTGTTGCACAACCCGCCCCTTCCCAGCACCCGCTATAGCCTGGACGATCTCGCCGCGCTCCCCGGTGTGGAACTGGCCCCGCTGCGCTCCACACCCTTCTCGCCACTCCAGCAGATCGAACTGCCGCTGCGCGTCCGCGCCCTTGGGTTGGATCTGCTGCACTCGCCCTACTTCATCAAGCCCTATGTCGGATTGCCGTGCCCCTCGGTGGTCACAATCTACGATCTGCTGGGTTGGCGCTTCCCGCAGACGCTCTCGTGGCGCGGGCGGCTGCTCTACCGTCTGACAATGGGCCTCGCGGTGCGTAGCGCCGATGCGCTGATCACCATCTCGGAGAGCGCCCGCGAAGATCTGGCTCTCCGCTACCGCGTGCCCCGTGAGCGGATTACCGTGACGCCTCTGGCCGCCGGACAGCGGTTCGCCCCGCAACCGCCCGAGGCGGTAATGGCGGTTCGTATGCGCTACGATCTGCCCACATCATACGTCCTCTACCTTGGCTCCAACAAGCCGCACAAGAACCTGGAGCGGCTCATTCGGGCCTGGGAACAGGCCAGCGCGGGGGCAGATCCGGGCGGGCCAGTCGGGTCGGCGCAGATGATCCTGGCAGGGCACGAGGATGCCAAGCACCCCGAGGCTCGCCAGTTTGTGGCCACGCACGGGCTGGGCGCACGGGTGCGCTTCCTGCCGAATGTGGATGATGCCGATCTGCCCGCGCTCTACAGCGGGGCCACTCTGTTTGCTTTTCCCTCATACTACGAGGGTTTCGGTTTGCCACCCCTAGAGGCGATGGCCTGCGGTACGCCGGTACTCTGCGCCAACGCCAGCAGTCTGCCCGAAGTGGTGGGCGACGCCGCCCTGATGGTTGATCCGTACAGCCCACCCGAGATTGCCGAGGGTCTCGTGCGCCTGCTGAATCAACCAGATCTGCGCCGTGATTTACGTGAGCGCGGACTGAGTCGGGCGCACGGGTTTAGCTGGCAGCGCACGGCAATGGCCACCCTGCAGGTCTATGCAGAGCTGGTTCCACGATAAGGTGCTACAATGGGCGTTCCCTATGCAGATCCAAGATCAACCAAGTGAGGATTATCTGATCGTGCGGGTCGGTACCGAGCGTTATGCGCTGTCGGGTACTGCGATCCGTGAGGTGGCGCGCTGGCGACCGCCGACACCGGTGCCTGGGGCACCGCACGTGCTGCCAGGCATCATTAGCCAGCGCGGAGTGGTGCTGCCGGTGGTTGATCTGCGACATCTGTTTGAGCTGGGGGCGACCGAGCCGGATCGTGCGACACGCCTTGTGATCGTCCACGAGAAGCAGATTGACGTGGCCCTGCTGGTGGATACCGCCCTCGACATCTGCCACCTGACGACAGATGATCTGGCCCGTCTGCCAACGGGGCTGGAGCCGCAGCGGGCACGCCTGCTGCGCGCCGTTGCACAGCACGAGGGAGAGCCGCTGCTGGTGATTGATCTGGAGGCTCTGATGACGGCGCTCCAGGAGGGTGCCTAGCTCACAGTGATCGCTGATAGAGACAGCTCGATTCTTTACGTGCGTGCTGGTCGGCAGTGCTACGCAATCAGTCAGGTGCAGATCGATCACCTTGACCTGTTCGATCCCGCATCCGCACCCATTGATCAGCGCGGTCGCCCGCTGATCTGCCGGGATCTCGCCACGCTTCTCGGTGACGCAGCACCCGTCTCCGCCGGTCGTCGCCACGCGGTCACGGTGTCGCTGCGGAGGCGCAGCGTGGCCCTGCTCGTTGACTCTATTGACAGTCTTGACGGTGATGAGTCGCGAGAGATCCACCCTCTCTCACCCCTGATTGCCCATCGGTTGGCGCTGCCCTGGTTCCTCGGCGCGCTCATTTACCAAGACGAGCCGCTGCTGCTGCTTGATCTGCGCCGAATTGCCACCGATGTTGCGATTGGCGCGGTGTAGAAGGTGGGATTTCGCCAGGGCTGATGCACAGTCAGTACACCCCCTCACCCCCTGCCCCTCTCCCACCGGGGGAGAGGGGAGATTCTTGCATCAGAGAGCGATCTGCTCCCCCTCTCCCGTTCTGGGAGAGGGGGCTGGGGGGAGAGGGCGGAGCGGCGACAGAATCGTTATTCGAAAAGTATTGGTTTCAGTACAGGTGTAAGATAGTTTCCAGAAGAGTTCGCTCTCCCCAAGGTTCTGCGAGGCATACAATGGCACAGATTGTGCGACGCATCACCGAAACAGACGATGAGCAGGCTGTCCTGCGTAAAGATAACCTGCGAACAATGAGCCTGCTGATCGCCGTTGGTGTGGCTCTGGTCATGATCTGCTGGATTACCGTAATCTTCCTACGGGTTGGCGCACGAATCACCGATGCAGCTCTCGCCTTCGCCTCGCTGATCGCCATTGTCTCCCTGGGATCGTATGTCGCCTCCTACCTGCTGATTCACCGGCATCATAGCAATACCGGCAGCCGACTGCTCTTCTACGGGATGATTCTCAGTTGTGCGTTCGGCATTTACCTCTTCGGTGGGGCATCTGGCCCGCTCTTCCTGACCTTCCTCATCCCTGTAGTAAGTGCGGGTCTCCTCGGTCGCAGCTTCGACAGTATCCAGGTCACGGTTGTTGCGGTACTCTGTGTCGTTAGTCTCATCACCGCCGAACAATTTTTTGGCTACCACGCCCCAATCAGCAACAACCCGTGGATTATGGTCGTCGTTTTCATCTTCACCACGGTGCTGCTAGCCGCCTTGGCCTGGCTGAGCGGGCACGACCTCTCCTACGCTATGGCCCAGTCGAACGAGCGGGCCGAGGAGTTGATGAACAAGACCGAGCAGTTGATGGAGAAGAATATCCAGCAGGTGGAGCTTGGCAGCGACCTGGCCACTGCCGCCGCCGAGATGCAGGTCACGTCGCAGCAGCAGGCCAGCGGAGCCACCGAGCAGGCCAGTGCAGTCTCACAGGTATCTACCACCATTGAGGAGCTTGGCAGCACAGCGCGGCAGATTGCTCAGGCCAGCGAACAGGTCGCTCTGGCCGCTCAACAGACCCTGGAGAACCTGAGCAGCGGCCAGGGTGCGGTGGACGAGAGCATCCAGGCGATGGAGCGCATCCGTGGGCGGGTGCAAGATGTGAGTACGCGGGTTCTCAGTCTGGGCGAGCGGTCTCAGCAGATTGGCGAGATCATTGACCTGATTGACGATATCTCTGACGAGACGCACCTGCTGGCCCTGAACGCCGCGATTGAGGCAGCCGGGGCGGGTGAACATGGTCGGCGCTTCGCGGTAGTGGCTGCCGAGGTAAAGAGTCTGGCGAACCGTACTCTGGCTGCCGCGAAGGAGGTAAAGGGCGTGATTGCTGAGATCCGCCACGCCACCAGCGCGGCGGTGCTAGCCGCCGAGGAGGGTAGCAAAGCCGTCGAGCGAGGCGTCGAACTGGCTCACCGGGCTGGCCAGGTGATGGACAATATTGTGATGGTAGCCGAGCGCACCGCCCAGTCTGCCGCCGAGATTGGCCTGGCTACTGCTCAGCAGCAGAGCGCCAGCGAGCAGGTGGTCGAAACCATGCGCGAGATCGCTGAGGTTGCTCGCCAGTCGGCCATGGGCGCTCGCCAGATGGCTGAGTCTGCCGCAACCCTCACCGCCATCGCCGACCGGCTCCACGGGATTGTGATCAACGACGAGTAGGGGCCGACCGTACTCCCTCACCCCCCGGCCCCCTCTCCCAGAACGGGAGAGGGGGGGCCGAACTCCCCTCTCCCCCGGTGGGAGAGGGGCAGGGGGTGAGGGGTACGGGCCGACCGCGTAACCCCCGGCGTATTTATGGATCTCTCCTCTTTCTACAACCAGTTCCGTGAGGAGACCGCTGAGAACATCCGCGTTCTCAGCGACGGGCTGCTCGCTATCGAGGCGCAGTCCGACGAGCAGGTGCGCCGCGCCGACGTTGATCGAATTTTCCGCGCCGTTCACACGATCAAGGGCGGCGCACGTATGCTTGGATTCGAGCCGGTGGCCCGTCTGGCCCACGAACTAGAGAGCGTGCTTGGCGAGTTGCGCCAGAGCCGGCGCGCCCCCGACCATGATCTGGCCGGGCGGCTGCTGCGCGGCGGTGATGCCTTGCTCGCGCTGAGTGTCGCCGCTGTGGAGGGGCACCCCGCCGCTGTGGATATTGATGCGGTGATTGCCCTCTTCGCGGGGGCGGTTTCTCCCGCTCAGGATGCACCTGCGCCCGCTCCCTCGCTCACTCCCGAGTCTCCCGCTCCCGATGCTCCGACCCCTCGCATCGCCGGGGTACGCACGGTTCGCGTGCGGGTAGATCGACTTGACCGTATGCTTAACCTCGCTGGCGAACTGATGGTCGGCCAGCAGGTACTCGTAAACCACGCTGAAGAACTGGCGACCCTGCGGCAGATGGCCCGCAAACACGAGCGAGCTGTCCAGGAACTTGAGGGCGAGCTTAATCGCCTACGCTTCTCGGCTGGACAGCGCCACGCCCTCAATCAGCGCCTCTCCGCCGTCCAGGGCGTGACATTCCAGATCCAGAACCTCGTCCAGCATCAGACGGATCAGCTCGGACGGCATATCGGCCAGAGCGACATGCTCGTGCGCGATCTTGAGCAGGAGGTGATGGCCGCCCGACTCATTCCTATCGCCACGATCTACGGCGGGTTGCCTCGGATTGTGCGCGACATCGCCGAGGCGACGGGCAAGCTGGCTCGGATCGAACTGCGCGGTGAGACGGTCGAACTCGACCGTAAGGTGCTTGAATTGCTCCAAGATCCGCTCATGCACTTGGTACGTAACGCGATGGATCATGGTATCGAGTCGCCGGTTGAGCGTACCGCCACCGGCAAACCCGAGACGGGTAGTATTATAGTGAGCGCAGAGGCTCTGGGAGGCGAGGGTCGTGTGACTATTCGTGACGACGGGCGCGGGATGGATCCCGCCCGCCTGCGCGACCGGGCGGTGCGCCTGGGGATGCTCCGTACGGAGACTGCCATTCGTATGAGCGACCCCGAGTCCCTCGACCTGATTTTCCTGCCAGGATTCTCTACCGCAACGATGGTCACAGACATTTCTGGCCGAGGTGTCGGTATGGACGTGGTGCGCTCAAATATCAGCGAACTGAGCGGACAGGTACTCGTTGAGTCCCATCAGGGGCGGGGCAGCCTGATCGTGCTGACTCTACCCCTGACATTGGTGACAACGCGGGTGCTGCTGGTGCGTGTGGGCCAGGCGAGTTTCGCTCTGCCCGCCAGTAGCTGCCATGGGACGATCTGGGTTCGGCGTGACCAGATGCGTAGCATTGGGGGGCAGCCAACGGTGGCCCTCGACGGGCGCGACGTGGTGGTGCGGCCCATGTCCGAGTTGCTGGGCATACACACAGAGACACCACTCAAGCGAGGCGAGCGGGCCCCCGCCCTGCTCGTGGGCAGCCCTCAGCGCCTGCTCGCACTGCTGGTGGATGCGCTCCTCGATGAGCGCGAGGCGGTTGTGAAGTCTCTCGGGCCGATTTTTGCGAAGCAGCGCAACTATAGCGGGGCGATCCAGCTCGGTGATGGCAGCTTGGTGTTGCTGCTGAACCCCCTCGCCCTCATCCAAGGCGCAAGCAGCGTGCGGCCATCCACAACCGATCCGGCACCTGCCCCGCGCCGCCAGGTGCGCCTGCTCGTGTGCGACGATAGCTTCACTACCCGCGAATTGATCCGCAGTATTCTCCAATCAGCAGGGTATGATGTCACTGCCGCCGTTGACGGAGCCGATGCCCTTGACAAACTCCGTGCGCAACCCTACGATCTCGTCGTAAGCGATGTCGAAATGCCGCGTGTTGATGGTTTCCAGCTTACAGAGCGCATCCGCAGCGAACTCGCAATGCACGAACTCCCCGTTGTGCTGATCACTAGTCTGGCTTCTGAAGAACACCGCCGCCGTGGCCTTGAGGCCGGTGCCCAGGCGTATATCGTCAAGAGTCAGTTCGACCAGGGCAGTTTGCTTGAGGTGATCCAGCAACTTCTTGGCTCTGAGCCCTAGCCGCCTCCGTAGGTTGAATGATCACGCTCCCTTTCAGCCCGCACGTGGGCGGAGAGTTGGGCACCATTGAGGGTGTTATGCCAGGAAAGATACTTGTCGTTGATGACAGCAAGCTTGTCACCGATATCGTTAAGCTCCGCCTTGAGATGTTTGGGTTCCAGGTGCGCCTCGCCCATAGCGGTGAGGACGCCCTCAACGCCATCGCCAATGAGGTTCCCGATCTGTTGGTGCTTGATGTGCAGATGCCCGGTATTGACGGCTATGAGGTCTGCCGCCGTCTGCGCGACGACCCGCTCCTCGATGATCTGCGGATTATTATGCTTACCTCAAGCGATGATAAGCATGCCGCATTCGAGGCGGGTGTAGACGACTACCTTAACAAAGACATTGACCTGCTCAATCTGCCCAACCGCGTCAAGATGATCCTTGAGATGTAACATGGTTCACCCGCTGCGCATTCTCATCGTTGATGACTCCGCACTGGCGCGGCGGATGATCCGCATCATGCTCGATCGCGACCCCGATATTCTGGTGGTGGGCGAGGCCGCCGATGGGCGCGAGGCGCTGACTCGCGTCGCCGAACTGCATCCCGATCTGATCACGCTTGATGTCCGCATGCCGGTGATGGATGGCGTTGAGACAACTCGCCAGATTATGGCTTATCAGCCTACGCCCATTCTGGTGCTTACCGCCTCGCTGTCGGGGTATGATATTGATATTACCTTTCAGATGCTTGGTGCCGGTGCCCTTGATGTGATGGTGAAGCCGCAGATTGACGATAGCGCAGCCCTGGAGCGCGCCCGGATTGTTTTGGTGCGCAAGATTAAGCTCTTGGCCAAAGTGAAGGTCGTCACCCATCTGCGTGGCCGACGAAAAAATAATGATGAGTGGCCTATCGTGCGTGCAGATGCCTCGCGGCAGATAGTTACGGTCGCAGGATCGGCTCCTTTCGCCTTTCCTGTAGTGGTCATCGGCGCATCTACCGGCGGCCCACGAGTGGTGCAGCAGATCCTCGCCGGTCTGCCCGCTCATTATGGCGCAGCGGTGCTGGTCGTTCAGCATATTGCCCAGGGCTTCAGCGCCGGTATGGTCGAGTGGATGGCACTTCATTCGGCCCTGCCGATCCGTATTGCCGAGGCCAACACCGCTCTCCAGCCCGGTCATGTCATTGTTGCTCCCGACCGTTCTGACCTACTGATCACGGACAATGGCAGGGTGAGGCTCTCCACGCAGCCATTGTTGGTTCCGCGCCCGACCATTGACATTACTATGCAGTCGGTGGCCGAAATCTGTGGCCCTGCCGCTATCGGTGTCCTGCTCACCGGTATGGGCCGCGATGGTGCCCAGGGTATGCGCTCGATCCGCCGCGCCGGTGGCTATACAATTGCGCAAGATGAGGCTTCCTGTACGATCTTTGGTATGCCGAAGGCCGCGATTGAGCTGAATGCCGTACAGGCGATACTTCCGCCCGATAAGATTATCGAGGCACTGATTGCCCATATTGCAGCAAAATGGGGACGCCACGTGTGAGCCAGCGCATCACCATAGATGAAGATTCTCGCGGCGCACAGTTCGCCACCCTGCGCGACCTCCTGGCACGCTACTGTGGCGTCTATTTGGACGATTCGCGAGAGCAGACGCTGCACAACGCGGTTTCGCGCCGCGCTGCCATGCGCGGCCAATCTGTACACGATTACACCATGTACCTCGTCGCCCCCGAAGGCCGCGATGAGGTGCAGGCATTCGCCGAACTACTCCTCAACCACGAGACGGTCTTTTTCCGCAACCGCGCCCATATGGCGGCCCTGGGCCAGACCATCTTGCCCGACCTGCATCGTCGTCTGCCGCCCGGTGCGCCCATCCGCATCTGGAGCGCCGGCTGCGCAACGGGTGAGGAGGCGTATTCTATCGCCATCACGGCCATGGAAGTGCTGGGCAGTTCATCGTCTCGTCCCATTGAAATTGTGGGCAGCGATCTGAGCGAGGCGGCCCTGACACGGGCGCGGGCCGGTGTCTACCGTGGGCGTTCTCTCGGCAACCTAACTGAGACACAGCGCGGGCGCTTCTTCACCCCCGGTGACACCGATAGCTTGGTCGTGAACGATGCCCTGCGCCGGGTTGTGCGTTTCGAGCGGCGTAACCTGCTTGACCCATTCCCACCTGCACTGATGGGCGTCCAGATCATCTTCTGTCAGAATGTGACGATCTACTTTCAGCTCGAAACATGTCGGGCGCTGATGGGGCGCTTCTATGAGACGATTGCCGAGGGCGGAACCCTTTTTCTCGGCTTCTCTGAGACGCTCTGGAATATCTTTAACCGTTTTCGCTGGCGAGAAATAAGCGGGGCGTATGTGTACTATAAGGATTCGCAGGCGGCACAGCCCCCGCCGACCGGGCCGTTATTGGCACGGCCCAGCGCTCTGCCCGCACCCCCGCCGCGTGTCAGGGCCGCTCCGCCCGTCCCGTGTATTAGCGATATCGAGATCGCAGAGCGGGGCCGGGTGCTGATTGACAGAGGAAAAACAGATGCGGCTCTCGATCTTCTCCGCGCCGCACCACTGCGCGGCGAGGGCGCACCGCAGATCTTGGCCCTCGCCGCACGGGCGCACGCGAACCGGGGCGATCTGGATCTGGCCGCAGCCGAGGCCCGGCGGGCGCTGGATCTCGACCCGCTCACCACTGAGGCGCATCTGTTGATCGGCATGATCTACGCCCGCCAGGGACAACCTGTCGAGGCCATTCGTCAGCTTGAGCGGGCGCGCTACCTCGATACAACGGCACCACTGATCTCGTTCCATCTCGCCGAGTGCTATCGTCAGATCAGTCGCCGCGAGGCCGCCCTGCGCGAGTACCGTAATACGATCCAAAAGCTCGCCGGATACCCGCCCGATATGCTCATTGATGGGGTGGCCGTTGAGTGGCTGGCTGAGACCTGTCGGAGATACGTGGTGGCGTTAAGCGCGGGAGCATAAAGGGGTAAAAACCCCTTTTACTATCTAGATTAGTACGATAATGGATCGGCACAACACCCACACACTTTGGCTTTCGATCCTCGGTCACCGGACATCCGCCCGGCTCGGTCGGCGTCGGCGTGAGCGGCCTACAGTCGCTCCGGTTGATCCCGTCGCCCAGGCGCAGCAGCGCCGGGCCGCCGAGCTGGAGCAAGATCTCCGGATGGCTCGCGACATTCAGCAGGGTCTGTTGCTAGAGGCGGCACCGCACCTGATCGGCTGGGAGCTATCGGCCATCTCGCTGCCGGCGCGTGATCTTGGCGGCGACCTGTACGATTTTCTGAACCTTGGGGGCGGGATTCAGGGGATTATGATCGGGGATGTGAGCGGCAAGGGGCTACCGGCGGCCCTGCGCATGGCCGTGGCGCGCACCGTCTTTCGTCACGAAGCCCGCCGCGATGAGGCACCGGCATGCACGCTGGCCGCCGTCAACCGTGGTGTGCTGAGCGAGATTCCGCAGGGCATGGTGACGATGCTGTATGCGCGGCTCGACACGACCTGCGGCGATCTGCACTTGGCGAATGCGGGACACACCTTCCCGATGCTTGTCAATGGCTCGGTAAGCGAGATTGAGCTTTCGGGGCTGCCGCTGGGTGTAGACGCCGATAGCAACTACCGTGAGGCGCGGGCACAGCTCGGGCCAGGCGATAGCGTCATACTCTACACCGACGGCGTGCTTGAGGCTGAGAACGCGGATGGTGAGATCTACACCTATGAGCGTCTGGAGGAGCTGATCCGCGCAAACTGCCAACTCAAGCCTCGCGCTATGGTATCGCGGATGTTGCACGAGTTGCGTGCATGGGCAGGGACAGCCCTCCAGAGCGATGATGTGACGGTGGTAGTGCTACGCCGACGGCTCACACACCTGGGGGCCGAGCTGCGCAGCATTGTAGATGACGTCCTCACTGCGGAACAGGCAGCATTGTTCTGGGACGACCATCTGGCAGCGCTGGCCGATGCTGATGCGGAAACCTGGATCGCGAGCCTCCCCGAGATCATGAAGCAAGCCCAGGCCCACCTCAGTCGCGGGCTCGCCCGCGAACTGAACCAGCAGCTGCGTCTCGCACTGGAAGACTACCGCACGTCATAACAGTGCTAGGGCTAATACGCAGTAGAGCACAAGTAACGCTGTCACGCTGAGCGAAGCGAAGCGTCCCGGCGATGATGAGGCATACCGGGACGCTGAGCGAAGCGAAGCGTGACACTATGACGGTATTGCGCTAATACCTTTCAAATAAGCAGATCCCATACCGACCTTTCCCCCTCACCCCCTGCCCCTCTCCCACCAGGGGAGAGGGGAAATTCCTTACCAGAGTGCGTTCTGCTCCCCCTCTCCCGTTCTGGGAGAGGGGGTTGGGGGGTGAGGGCGGAGCAGCGGAAGAGTCGTTACTCGAAAAGAATTGGCTTTAGCCCCGCAACGTATGACTTTGGCGCAGTTCTGCTCCGCGCCGCTCGTAGCTGCGGGCGATCTCGTGGGGGGAGACGCCGATAAGGTACTGGAGCCATAGCCAAAAATCGTGCATGAGCTGTGGGATCGTCCCGTTTTCGCGGAATCGTCGCGCCGAGGTGACCACCTCGGCGGGTATTACAGAGATGTCCGTGAGCGCACGGGCTTTCTCAAACAGATGTACATCCTCAAAGAGCGGCCAGTCAGGAAATCCGCCGATCCGCTCGAAGAGGCTGCGCCGGATCACAATGCCCTGGTCGCCGTAGCTGGTAAGCAGGGAGTCGTACCACATCAGGCGGGCGGCGATATCGAGCAGCCAGTCGTGTGTGTCGAAGCTCAGGCGAAACTTGGCCATCTCGATACTCGGGTCGGTCAGGAGCGTGCGCAGGATGCCGAACGCATCGGCGGGCAGGGCGGTATCGGCGTGAAGGAAGAGCAGCGTCTCACCCGAGGCGCGGGCGGCTCCGGCGTTGCACTGCGGCCCACGCCCGCGTGGCGCACGCACCACAATCGCGCCCGCAGATGCCGCCAGTTCAACCGTGCGGTCGCTGCTGCCCCCGTCGGCGACAATAATCTCGACGTCGGGATCGAGGGCGCGCACGCCAGCCACGCAACCCCCGATCCCGGCCTCCTCATTCAAGGCCGGGATAATCACGCTGAAGCTGATCATGTCGCATCATCCTCGGCCCGCTCGGCGGCAGAGCCGATGCTGAAATACTTCGCCTCGGGGTGGTGGATGACGATGGCTGCCGTACTCTGCTCAGGCACGAGCTGGAACGCCTCGGTGAGTACCAGGCCAATCTGATCGGCGGGCAGAATCTGGAAGAGCTTGGTATGCTCGGCCAAATCGGGGCAGGCCGGGTAGCCCCACGAGTAACGCTTGCCGCGATCCTCGCCCAGCCCCAGACCCTGACGAATAATCCGGTTGGTGTATTCGGCCAGTGCCTCGGCCAAACTCACGCCCAGGCCGTGGATGTAGTAGCCTCGGCTGTAGTCGGCCTTCCCTTGAAGTTCCTCAGTCAGCGCGTCCACTTTGGTGCCCATCGTCACCACCTGGAAGGCAGCCACATCATATACGCCGCTCTCCACGCTGCGGAAATAGTCGGCGAGGCAGAGCCGCTCACGACCGGGCTGGCGCGGGAAGACAAAGCGGGTCAGTTCACGCGGCCCGGCCTCCTGAATCGAGGCTGGATCGTAGACGATCAGATCGTGGCCGTGGCTCTGCACCGGGAAGTAGCCGTAGACCACCTTCGGCTCCAGCCAGCCGTCGTGCTCAGCCTCGCGCATGAGGACGCGCACCTTCAGATCAAACTCAGCCTTGAGTACTTCCCACTCCGTGCCCTTGGCATTCTTCGCACCCCACTGGAGCCGGTAGAGCGCGTTGCGATCCAGGCAAGTCAACACGTCGTCCAGACGAATGCGGCTGGTGGCGCGAGCGCCCCAGAAGGGCGGCGTGGGCACCGGTATGTCGGTGCGAACGTTCGAGCGCACTGGCGATTCGCTCATGCTGGCCTGTCCGAGATCCGCCAGAGCCACCCGGCCCGTCTGTCGCTTGCTCAACGAGTCGCTGGCCGCGCTGATCGTGTCGGCCACATACTGTGCGCGGCTGGCCGTATCGCTCAGCTTGTCCATCGTCTCCAGACCCTCAAAGGCATCCTTGCAGTAGAAGACGCCCGCCGGGTAGGGTTCGTCGCCCACAAAACTGATGCGCTGGCCGTACTGCCGGTTGATCGCCGCGCCGCCCACCAGCACGGGAATGCTCAGTCCGCGCTTGTGCAACTCCTGCACCGCCAGCGGCATCTGCTTGCTGGTTGAGACCAGCAGAGCCGAAAGGCCAATCGCATCCGCGCCAACCTCTAGTGCTTTCTCGATGATCGTGTTGATCGGCACCTGCTTGCCCAGGTCGTAGACGGTATAGCCATTGTTCGAGAGAATCGTATTCACCAGATTCTTCCCGATGTCGTGGACATCACCATGCACAGTGGCCAGCACCACCTTGCCCTTGGTCGAACCCTCTAGCTTATCGAGGTAGCGTTCCAGGTGCGCCACCGACTTCTTCATCACCTCGGCGCTCTGGAGGACGAAGGGCAGAATGAGCTGACCGGAGCCGAACAGGTCGCCGACCTCCTTCATCGCCGGGAGCAAAACATTGTTCAGGACGGCGACGGCGGCGGTACCCTTGTTGATTTTAGATTGTGGATTTGGGATTGCGGATTGGTCGCCCACATCGGCAATCACCAATCTAAAATCTAAAATCTCCAACCCCATCCGGTTCGCCACGGCCTCATCAACATCCTGCTCAACGCCCTCCTTCTTGCGGTGGAGGATCTTCCAGCGCAGGCGTTCGTCCACCGAAAGTCCCGCCGTCGGATCGCTGGCCTCGTTCTCGACGGAACTCTGGTTTTGCTCGAAGTACTGGATGAAGCGGGACAGGGCGTTCTCGCGCCGATTGAAGATCAGATCCTCGCAGATCTCACGCTGCTCGGCGGGGATCTCCGCGTAGGGCGTGATGTGGGCCGGGTTAATGATCGCCGTGTCGAGGCCGGCGGCCATGGCATGAAAAAGGAAGACCGAGTTAAGCGCGGCGCGAGCATGTGGGGCGACGCCGAAGCTCAGATTACTCACGCCCAGGGTGGTGAAGCAGCCGGGGATGTGGGCCTTCACCAGACGAATACCCTCAATCGTCTCGACGGCAGCGCCGCGCAACTCCTCCTGGCCGGTGGTGACCGGAAACGTCAGTACATCGAAGATCAGCGCCTCAGCGGGAACGCCATACTCATCGCAGGCGATCTGGGCGATCCGCTCGGCCACCGCCAGCTTGCGCTCGCGGGTGTGAGTCATGCCCTCTTCATCAATCGTCATAGCCACCGTTGCCGCACCGTAGCGGGCCACCAGCGGCAGCACCGTATCAATCTTCCCGCCGCGCCCGCCCTCTAGCGACAGCGAATTGACCACAGCGCGACCGGGGTACATCGCCAGAGCGCGCTCAAGCACATCGCCCTCGGTGGTATCAATCACCAGAGGTAATTCAATGTTCATGGTCAGTTTCTTGAGCAGTTTGGTCATCTGCTCGCCCTCGTCGGTGCGCTCCGTCATCGCCACACAGACATCCAGCAGATGCGCACCGCCATCCACCTGCTCGCGGGCCACCTCAACCACCCCATCGTAGTTATCGCTCAGTAGCAGACGCTTCACCTTGCGCGAGCCAAGCGTATTCACCCGCTCGCCGATCACCGTCAGGGTGCCATCCTGCCGCAGGGCGGCGGCGCGGATGCCCGAGGAGACGCTGGGAATGTACTCGATCAGGCGCACTTTTGGCTTGCGGTCATAGCCAATCACCTCACGCAGCTTGGCGATATGGGCGGGACGAGTGCCGCAGCAGCCGCCGACCACCGCCACACCGTACTCGCTCACAAACTCGCCGACGATCCGCCCGAAGGCGTCTGGCTCCATCGGGTAGACTGTCTGGCCATCCACCTCCAGCGGCAAACCCGCGTTGGGAAGGCAAGAAATCGGCTTGCGGGCGTGAGCGGTGAGGTACTGGATAGCCTCGCGCATATGCTCCGGGCCGGTTGAGCAGTTCAGGCCGATCACGTCGGTTGGCATGGCCTCCAGCGTAGCAATCAGGGCCGGGACATCGGTACCCAGCAGCATACGCCCGGAGAGATCGAGGAAGACTTGGGCCTGCACCGCAATATCGGGTCGCTCGGTCTCGATCTTGGCCCGGCGAATACCATCAAGAGCCGCCTTCAGCTCCAGAATGTCTACGCTCGTCTCAACGAGCAGCAGATCCACCCCACCCGTGATCAGGCCAACCGCCTGCTCGCAGTAGATCTCGCTCAGTTGCGCAAACGTGATGTCAGAGAGCGCTGGGTCGTCGGAGGAGGGCAGCTTGCCGGTTGGCCCCATCGAGCCAGCCACAAAACGTGGGCGACCATCCTGAGCCTCGTAGCGATCAGCCACATCGCGGGCCAGGGCGGCGGCAGCACAGTTCAGTTCCAAGGTGCGGTCGCCAAGTCCCCACTCCTCCAGACGCATGCGCGTACTTTGGAAGGTACACGTCTCAACCACATCAGCACCAGCCTCAAAGAACCAGGCGTGGATCTGACCGATCACATCGGGCCGGGTGATCACCAGATAATCGCGGTTGCCAAACGTGCGCTCACCGCCATAATCCTCAACCGTCAGGTCGAACGTATCAATGCTCGTGCCCATCGCACCATCAAAGATCAAGACGCGCTCAGCCAGAGCGGTAAGGTATCGGGATGTACTCAAAATAGTCTCCTGGATTGGTTAGACAAGGTTCACAGATACATGACAATGTGCCGCCGAACAACCCCCACCCCCAGCCCCTCCCCCACGCGGGGGGAGGGGAGTCGGACAGCTTTCTCGTGCGGAATACCCCCTCTCCCCTCGTGGGAGAGGGGCAGGGGGTGAGGGGGCCAAGGTTGTCTTTGCACCAGCCCTGGTTTGTTAGCGATGCTTCGCCTCTACGGGTGCAGCGGATAATCTGGCCTAGTATCCGGTCGGGACGAGTCAACATCGTGTACCCCTGTGCGAATACGCTCATCCGGCCTCGTATCATTAGGTGGAACCATACTGGCAAGGGCACCGGCAGCCAGGATAGCGATCAGCCCAAGGATGGCCTCCAGGTGCAGGATACGACTCAGCAGATGCGGCAGTTGCCGAGTCTGCTCTGCCGGTTTGGTCGCCCAGGCATCCACTTGTCGTCGGGCGACCAAGAGATAATAGGCACCGAAGAGCAACATCGCACCGAAGGCGATCAGCTTGATCAGCAGAGCCTGCCCATAGCCCGTCGTCCACAGGTCGGATAGAACACTCATGTGGTGTAGGGTGGCGTAGGTGCCCGTGATCGCGAGTACGGTCACGCTGACAACCGCCAGGATTGAGAACTGTGTAAACAGGGTGCGTAGCAGTTCGGGGCGGCACGCCTCAGGCACAGATCGCAGGGTACCGGGCAGCATCACGGCGAAAGCGATCAGCCCGCCTGCCCAGAGCGATGCGGCCCCCAGGTGGATCGCGTTGGAGAGGATGGAGAGCATCGGTGAAGGATCTGACGATGCGTGACCACCCAGCGAGAAGTTGAGTAGCAACCACGCGCTGAGGGTCAGGCAGACCGTATGGCGCAGGTACTGATTGCGTCGCAGCGGCACCGCCGCAATCACGAGGGCCAGAGCCAACCCAGAGCGCACTAGCAGCACCTGCCCAGAGCGCGTGGTCGCCATACGGATCAGCCCGGTCAGGTTAACCATGCCGAAGGTGACATATGTCTGCTCCACAAACATCAGCGGTGCGACGGTGGCACACACCAACAGTGGGATCGCCAGCCAGACCTGCCAGCGCCGTAGAATGGCAAGATCGCCGCCCGCTTGAGCCAGGGCTGGGCCAAGCAGCCAGATCAGGAACGCCAGACCTCCCGTGCCTGTCGCTGCACCGATCAGCATCACCCCGCGCAGCAGGATCGCCGCCACGGGCGGCACCTCCGGCGCGGGCGTGGTCACGTCCAGGGCGCTCGTCGTCTGCCACGTGTTAGGCTGCGGTTCCACGCTTATGATCTGCGGATGCGCCCAGGCATCTTCCGCACCAAGCAGCACCGAGAGGGCCATGATAACGGCCCAGAGATACACTATTTTGGTGTTCAAATCACACTCACTAGCAACTCAAACGACCTTCGCCGGAGTGCGATGCAGCGGGAGCATGCCCATCGCAGCCTGCGCGGGGCTCGGCATGGCCGACTCGGCGGGTTTGTCGGAGGTAGCCAGAGCGAGGGCTCCCGCCGCGATCAGTTGCTTGGCCAAGGCGAACAACTCGCCGCAGAGGGTGAGCCGTCCGTCGCCCATGCGCGCCAGGGTAGACACAAACTCGGCCCGGCGAAAGAGCTTGAACGGCGTGGGGTCGCCCGCCGCCACCCGCTCACGCAGCTCGGCGTGAAGCGCAGACAGGGGCAGGTGTACGTGGGGAGTCACGATATCCAGTAGCGCCGCAAAGCTGGGCAGTGTGCCTGTATCCACACCGACAGAGAGATACTCGTAGCTAATCGTGCCGCTCGCGATCAGCAGCGCGGTTGACACGACATAGTCCTGATTGTCCAGAGTGAAGCTGTGCCACTCCTTGCGGCACAGCTCGGCGTAGGTTCGGCGGAAGAGCGAGACATCCAGATTTCCGCCGAGCAGATCACTGGCCACGGCGAGCGCACCCTCCGCCCGTGCGTCGTCAATAGCTCCGTCGCCGCGCCCACGCGGGCCGAGCAACGTCTTATCAATGTCAATCAGCAGTGCGGCGCGATTCCAGCGCACCCCCCGGCGCTCCAGTTCAGCCGCCCACGGGTGCAGCAGCGACCAGCGGGTAGCCGTGGCAATCGGGCCATCCCAGATCAGGCTCTCAGGCACCACCGGGCGATCCTCGCCAATCAGCCCGTATGCTTGCGGCGCGTTCGGCAGAGCGTTCAGGTAGTGTGCCAGGAGTCGGTCGTTCTCCGTGTCGCCGATCACCAACAGGGCGCTGAGAGGTGGCCCGCCACGTTGGGCCTGGGCCGCCTCGGCGATGGACAGGGCCACCCGTGCGTAGGAGAGTTCGCGCTTGCGCGGCAGCAGCCCCGCAGGGAGTCCTAGCGGCTCTCGCAGCGCCCTCAGCCCAGGCAGGCTCGGATCGCACGACTCCAGGTCGCGATAAAACACCCGGTCGGCGGTTAGGTCGGCAATCGTTGCGCTCATCAATCCCTCGGAGTGTTTTTTTTGTATGCTACGAAAGCATCCCCTGGGCGTACATCAGTTCGGCGTTGAGCAGCGAGCCTCCGGCCGCGCCCCGGATCGTGTTATGCCCAAGGGCTACCAGCTTATAGTCGAGCAGCGGACACTCGCGCACCCGACCGATCACCGTGGCCATCCCGTTGCCGATCATGCGGTCGCGGCGGGGTTGAGGCCTATCCTGCTCATCGCGCAGCACAATCGGCTGGGCTGGCGCACTGGGCAGCTTGAGTTCCTGGGGCAGCGCCTGGAAACCGGACAGGGCGGCGACCAGTTCATCAAGGTCTGGCCGACGGGTGAAGCCAATCGAGAGACAGATCAGGTGGCCCTCAAGCACGGGGACGCGGTTGCAGTGAGCCGAAGTGGTGAAGGTCGCTGGCGCAACCCGCCCGTCGCGCAGCGTGCCCAGCATCTTCTGTGGCTCCAGTTCAACCTTAGACTCCTCGCCGCCGATGTAGGGCACCACGTTCTCGGTCGAGTCGTACGATGGCACACCGGGGTAGCCCGCCCCCGACAGCGCCTGCATACTCACTAACAGCAGCTTATCCACTCCAAAGGCGTCAATCAGTGGGCGCAGCAGCATCGTCGGCGGCGTCGAGGTACAGTTCGGGTTGGTGACAATCGCCCCGCTCCAGCCACGGTTCTTGCGCTGGATCGCAATCAGATCGAGGTGATCTGGATTCACCTCAGGGATGAGCAGGGGAACATCATCGGCCATGCGGTGGTCGCTGGCGTTCGAGCAGACGACGTGACCGGCGGCGGCCAGACGCGCCTCGATTCCCCCGGCGGTCTTACTCGGCAGGGCCGAGAAAACCAGAGGCGTATCGAGATTGGCGTCCTCGGGCAGGATCGGCATATCGCGCA
Organism: Chloroflexales bacterium; assembly: GCA_037134395.1. Classification (GTDB taxonomy): domain Bacteria; phylum Chloroflexota; class Chloroflexia; order Chloroflexales; family Chloroflexaceae; genus Oscillochloris. The sequence continues at coordinate 10,202 of JBAXMH010000021.1, read as the reverse complement.
CGGCGGCGGGAATGGGCGTGTCGAGAACCCAGCGGCTAGACTCGGCATACGTGCGCCCTGCACTACGCTCGCTGCCGGTGAGGGCACCCACCTCGAACCAGGGGTGCCCTTCAAGAAGCTGAATAAAGCGCTGGCCGACCGTGCCCGTGGCCCCCAGCACCGCAACTTTTAGTTTTGCCATATCTACGCTCCTCACATGAAAATAGCCGATAGCCGATAGCCGATAGCCACCCGCATATCAAAACCAAGACATAATTCGCAGATACTTTACAGTTCAGGCCAGGATCTGGCATCTTGACGCGCTCGACCTGAAACCTGAAACCTCGCACCTGAAACCTTGTCTGAGCCACAGAATACGAACCATAAACCACGACCGACCCCCATTATACCCGTTTCGGAGAAAGTAAACGCCTCTTAACTGGGGTACCGGGAAATGAAAAAAATACCCCCTAGCATCTTGCGTAGTTTTCGTGTATAATCCAGGAAGGGAGATTGTGACAAAGAGTTCATTCGACGAGGATAAACGGCCCGTTTGCCTGCTCCTCCCAAGTCGCAGGAGCCACTGCAAGACACATCTCTGCTCCCGTCCTGATCTGTTTGCGCATGTGGCACCCAATGTCCGCACATGTGATCAACGAAGATCCATCGTGGAAGGAGGAAGGTCAATGATAGACCCCATTATTCAGCGACTTCTTGAGAAGGCAATAGATACTCCCGTAAAACTTCATTTGCTGCTGATTTTCCATGAAAACCCGCGTATGGTAGCGACATCCCGAGAGATCGCTGATCGGGTCTGCCGCGATATATGGAGTGTCGCGCAGTCTCTTGAAGAAATGGTTGAGGATGGTGTGATGGGTCGCTCGGTAAGCCAAAGCGGCGATCTCAGCTATCGCTACGCTCCGCTCTCTGAGAACCACGAGCCTATCCGTCGGCTGCTCGCGGGCTACGATGATCCAATCGAACGCGATCTGCTCCAACGAATCATCCGCGACCTCTCAACCTATGCGGCTTACCGCCGCTCAAGCGCGTGGGAACACCAGATCGCATGATCCAGCCGCCACGCCCTTCTATACTGATCTAGGCCGACGCGACAGCGCGTCGGCCTTTTTTTAATATGGCAATACCGCTAAACTCACCCTGTCACGCTGAGCGAAGCGTCCCGGCGTCTATATCCTCTGCCGGGACGCTTCGCTTCGCTCAGCGTGACATGATACTGGGATGCTTAAAAATTCCATGCCCCTCATTGAACCAGCAGGTAGTAGCCACTATCGCCGTGGCGGGCGTACTCGGCCACGTGGTAGCCAGCGGCAAAGGCGGCGCTGGCCAGAGCGCGCACTTGGTAGCGCCAGGCGCGGGCGCACGGGAAATTGGTGTTGCGCAGGGCGTCAATGTTGGCGGGGATGCGCAGGGCCAGACGCTCGCCCACTACCGGTGCTGTCGCGCCCTCGGGGTCGGGGTTGATCACGATGGTGTCGGTGAGGAGAGCCTCCGCAGATAGGGGTTGGTCGGCAGCGGCTACGCGGGCAACGACCCGCGCCGACGTGAGCCACCACTCGACCTGGAAGCGGTCGGTGGGCAGATCGTCGGCAGGCACCGGGTCGGGGCCGTAGACATTCTGCTTATAGGTGCGGCAGATCGCGCCGAGCTTGCGGATGTTGAGGTAAGCATTACGGCTGATCAGCGGATCGAAAGTCCAGGTCATCAGATCAATGCCCTGGGCGATCACCGCTGTGCGCTGGGCCAGCTTGAGTCGCTCGCCAATACGGGTATCGCGATAGGCGGGCAGGACAGCAGCCATATGCGAGCAGTGCTTGAGTCGTCCGTCGGGGGTATGGCCAAGGAAACCAAAGACGAATCCCACCAGCGGTGCCGCAGGCGCGGCAGTATCGAAGGCTCCCAGCACCACGCCGCCACTGGTATGGACGGTGGTCAGCATATTCAGCGGCACAATGCCGAAACCACCCCAGGCAATGTTTTGCAGCGCCTCGCACGCCACATACTCGGCATACCCCGCGACCGGGCGGATCTCGATAGTCATGTCAGCACCACCATATCGTCGCGGTGAACAACTTCGGGGCCGTAGTCGTAGCCAAGAATCTCGGCGATCTGGCTGGAGCGCAGGCCGCAGATCAGCCTCACATCGTCGGCAGAATACTGGGTGAGGCCACGGGCGATCTCGTGACCATCTTGGCTATAGATTCGCACCGTCTGACCACTCTCGAAGGTGCCAGTCACCTCGACGATACCAGCGGGAAGCAGGCTTTTTCCCTTGCGGATCAGCGCGGCGGCGGCCCCGGCGTCCACCACAAGCTGGCTGTGGCGGGCAGTTTCGGCCAGCAGCCAGCGTTTGCGCGACTCAAGGTGGCTGACGGCGCTCGGGAATCGCGTGCCGATAGGCTCACTGCGGGTGACGCGCAGGATGACATCGGGCGCGGCACCGCTGGCGATCACCACACTGGTGCCGGAGCGAGTGGCGAGATCGGCAGCCTGGATCTTAGTACGCATGCCGCCCGTGCCGCGCACCGAACCAACCCCGCCCGCCATCTCCCAGATCCGGTCGTCAATAACCGGCACCTCGCTGAGCAGATGGGCCTGCGGATCGCTACGCGGGTCAGCGCTGTAGAGGCCGTCTATATCGGTGAGGATCAGCAGCAGGTCGGCGTCAATCAGGCCCGCCACCAGCGCCGAGAGGTTATCGTTATCGCCGACGCGGATCTCGGCGGTGACGAGGGCATCGTTCTCATTGATAATCGGCACAATCCCACGCTCAATACAGAGGGTGAGGGTATTGCGAGCGTTGAGGTAGCGCCGCCGGTCGCGCAGGTCGTCGCGGGTCAGCAGCGCCTGGGCCACCTGGAGGCCATAGATCTCAAAAAGCTGCTCGTAGAGGTGCATGAGCCGACTCTGACCAACGGCGGCGTACATCTGTTTGAGGGGGACGCTGGCCCGTACTCGCTGTGCGGGCGCGGCACCAAGACACTCCTTGCCGGCGGCAATCGCCCCGGACGAAACGAGCGCCACCTGAATACCATCGGCGCGCAGGGCCGCCACCTGGCGGGCCAAATCAACCATATAGGGCCGGTTGAGCCGGTCGGTTCCGGCGGTGAGGACACTGGTGCCAAGCTTGATCACCAGGCGGCGGGGAGGGGTGTGGTTCATGAGGTTATCGGCTATTGACTCTGTTCAACTGAGTCCCCGCTCCAGGTTTGCCAGTGCCTCCGCAGGGGTCTGGGTCGTGACGACGGCAGCCCCTCGCTCACGCTGCTCACGGTCGAGCGAGACCAGAATACAGTTGTGCTGGCGAGCAACTGCGACATAGAGCGAGTCGGCCCCACGCAATGCTCGGTCGGCGGCGATCTCTGCCGCTGCATGTGCCAGAGATTCGTCGAGGGCAACCAGTTTAAGATTTGGCATGGCCTGGAGTACGGTTACGGCCATCCGTCCACGCATAGGGTCGCGCAACTCACGGCTGAGGGTGCCGGATACCTCGATAAGCAACAGCAGTGGCACGATGATAGGAGTCCCAAGCGTGGACAGATGTTCGAGCAGATCTCTGCACAGCGCGTGGTCGGGTTCGCGAGGGTTCAGATCGCGCACGAAGATGCTGGCGTCAAGGGTGTACATCGTCCACCTTATGCGTGCCGCAAATCGCTTCATCCCGCTCACGTCGGTCAGTCTGTAGCCGTTCGGCTAGATGGGCATCGGGGTATTTACGGCCAATCTCTTCGCGCAGGTCGGCCCAGCGTGCCCAGGCATCGTTCGTTGTTGTTTGCGCTGGCCCAGTGGGTGAGGCAAGCTCATGGACGAGCCGGGAGATCAGAGCGGCGCGGTTCTGCGGGGACAGCCGACGGGCTAGGGCAAGTGCCTGATCAAGCGTCGGTTCACTTGTGGTGATGCTCATAGGAATCTCCTCATGGGCGTAGCTCCGGGGCTTACGGCTTAATCCCCATCTCAGCAATGCGATCGGCGGTAGGATTGCCGTCGGCGGCCCAGCCATGGCGACGGTAGTACTCGGACAAGAGATCTTTGAGGCGGGGCAGATGACCGGCAGCGCGCCCCGTATCGAGGGGCGTCTCGCGCCAGCGGGACGGCAGTTCGTCCACAGCACCGTTATCGGCGTAGCGGCGGGCGAAAAGGCGCTCGACGGTGATAATCCGCTCGCCGATGCGTGCCATGTCCGTGCCGGTCACGGCGTTGCCAGTGGCAGCGACCAGAGCAAGCATCTCGCCAGGTGAGATCTGGTAGGCCATCAGGCCGAGGCGGCGGCAGATCCCCGCCGAGTCGAGCATGGCCGCGAATCGCTCGTGCCAGATCAGGCGCTGCACCTTACCCTTGACTGCCTGGGGATGTGCGGACTCATCAGGCAGCCAGGCCGGCGGCTCGGTTAGCAGTTCCTCGTAAGGCATGGCGTAGCGGTAATCGCCGCCGATGGGGGATGTCGCCATCGCCAGGGCAATCTCGGTGAGGGCGCGTGGGTCGAGGGCGGGCATAGCCAACCCCTTCACCTGCGGCGCGAAGGCGGCACCGCCCCAGAAAACATCGGCGATCTCGCCAATGCCAAGGGAGAGCATATCGCGGCGCTCCTGGCGCACGGCCAGACGTTCAATAGCTGCCAGTACCGCCTTGTCGTCGCCCCAGCGCAGGGTACCCGAGAGGTTTAGGCCCTCGGCCTGACACTCCATCAGGAAGGCGACGGCGGCGCTGATTGAGGAGGAATCAAGGCCGAGTTTTAGGCAGCGGTCGGCCAGAACCAGCAGCGTATCGGTATTCGTAATCCCGCAGCGGGCACCAAACCCGGCCACCAATTCTAGCTCAGGGATCGGCACCGTCTCGCCAGAGAGCCGCTGCGTATCGAAGAAGCAGGGCATTGGGCAGCCATCACAGCCGCGACTCTTGTGCGTGCCACGCACCGCCAGAGAGCTACGCATATAGCCCATCGTGTCGCTAAGATCGCTATCACGGCCATTATGTTCAGTGAGCGCCCCCCACTCGATAGCCTGAGTAAGAAAGTGGCTGCTGCCGATCTCGCCTAAACCATCGGCCAGGGAACTTGACTCGACACGGCGGCGGACGACCTCTAGGGCTGAGGCGAGGCGCCGCTCATCGGCAACGGCAATGGGCGGGCCGCCGCGCACGGCGATGGCCTTGAGGTGCTTATTGCCCATCACCACGCCGGTACCGGCGGGCTCGGCCATATAGCGACCCTCGGCCACAATACTGGCGTAGGCCACCTCGGCCTCGCCGGCGGGACCAAGGCATGCCACCCGGTAATCAGCACCGATCTCGGCCCGGATAGCATCGGAGGTGGCCTGGGTATCGTGTCCAAGCAAGTGGCCTGCTGGTCGCAGACGCACTTGGCCGTGGTCAATCACCAAGTAACACCAGTCGGGAGCCTGCCCGCGAATGATCAGCAGGTCGTAGCCCGACTGACGCAGAGCGGCGCCCCAGTGACCCTGCGCCCAGCTATAGCCAATGCCGCCCGTCAGAGGAGATCGGGTTCCCACCACAAAGCCGCCTGTGGCGAAGGCACTGGTGCCAGCCAGAGGGCCAGCGGCGAAGATCAGCATGTTCTCCGGGGCGAGCGGGGGCGTATTGGGCGGCAGATGATTCCAGAAGAGCCATGCGATGGCCCCGCGCCCGCCCAGATAGTCACGCTCGACGGTTGCCGGGAGCTGCTGGCGGGCGAGTCCGCGTTCCAGGTCTACAGTGAGGGTGCGCAGTGCCATGCGGGTTACTGTTCAGGCGCAGCGTGCCGCGCCCACCTAGTGCGATTACAGAGTGCGGATTGCGGATTGCGGATTGCAGATTGCAATCTGCAATTTCGTCGAGAGCGCGTCACCCTATTATACCGCCCCCCGCGTATCCCCATGGTGCAATATTAAGGCTGTATTGCGGATAGCACAGCCACAGATCGAACACGCTCCTTTTGTGTGCATTGCTGATGTTCTGTTGTGTTATCATAACCGTGTTAACAAAACACAACGTACTCACATAAAATCTTTAACTTTCAATACGGTACCCTTTTGCTATACTCGTCTTGTGATCCGGGCTTGGTGCGGCTACCGATACCAAACATGGGATCGACAGCCGTATCAACCACGTTGCCCGCGCTTCATGCGCCCGCATCACCGTCCCCTACGACGATGAGAGCGAGGTGTCATGAACCCCATGTCCGCCTATCTGCCACAGGATCGGCGTCACGCACTGGCGTGCGGAGCCCCGATCCCGGATCACGTTGATGGCGCGGCTCTGTTTGCTGACATCTCCGGCTTCACCCCACTCACCGAGGCGCTCCGAATCTCCCTTGGCCCGCGCCAGGGGAGCGAGGCGCTCAGCGACCAGATCAACACCACCTACGACGCGCTGATCGCCCAGGTTGATGCCTATCGCGGCAGTGTGATCGGCTTTGCCGGCGATGCGATTACCTGTTGGTTTGATGCGGCTGATGGCCCTCCCGCCCCACGTGCCGCCGCCTGCGCTGTGGGCATGCAACGTGCGATGGCCGCCTTTGCGCAGATCGTCCTGCCCGGTGGAGGCCGTACGTCCCTCGCGCTGAAGGTTGCTGTGGCATGTGGCCCGGCTCGCCGCATACTCGTGGGCGACCCGGCCATCCAGATGCTGGATCTGCTGGCGGGGGCGACGGTGGCGCGGGTGGCGACCGCCGAACACCACGCACGGGCGGGCGAGATTGTGCTGGATGCTGAGTGTGTTGCGGCGTTGGGGGCTGCGGCCACCACGGGCGCGTGGCGCGAGGACAGCGGGACAGGCGAGCGGTTTGTACCGCTGATTGAACTCGCCACCACACCGACCATGTCCGCATGGCCCGCTCTCCCCGCAGATGCGCTTTCGGCAGAACTCCTCCAGCCCTGGCTTCTGCCGACGGTCTATGCCCGCGAGGTGACGGGGCAGGGGGGGTTTCTCACTGAGTTGCGACCCGCCGTTGCGTTGTTTTTACGCTTCACCGGGATTGATTATGATGCCGAGCCAGACGCCCCTGTTCGGCTCGATACGTTTATCCGGGCGGCGCAAGGTGTACTGGCGCGCTACGACGGGGCTTTGCTCCAGGTGATCATCGGCGATAAGGGCAGCTATCTCTGTTGCGCGTTTGGTGCGCCGGTTGCCCACGAGGATGACGCTCACCGAGCGGTGCTGTCCGCGCTGGCCTTGGCGCATGAGGCCGGCGCAGCAGCAGGACTCCCCCCGCTCCAGATTGGCATCAGCCAGGGGACGCTGCGCTGTGGGGCGTATGGTGGCACCAGCCGTCGCACCTACGGCATCCTGGGCGATGAGGTCAATCTGGCGGCGCGGCTGATGGCGTTGGCCGCACCGGGCGAGATTATGGTCAGCATGAGCGTTCATCATGCCGTTGCCGACCGGATCGTGATGGAGCCACGCCCGCCGGTTCAATTTAAGGGCAAGAGCGAGCCGCAATCGGTCTTTCGCGTCAATGGCCTCCGCCACATACGGGCTGTGCGTCTGCCGGAGCCTGCCTATGCGCTGCCGATGGTTGGACGGGCAGACGAGATTGCGCAGGTGGAACCGCTGCTCCGCCAGGTGGCGACGGGGCGCGGCCAGATCCTCGGCATCAGCGCCGAGGCAGGCATGGGCAAATCGCGACTGGTGGCGGAGATCATTCGGCTCGCGCAGCAGCGCGGCATGATCGGCTACGGCGGTGCCTGCCAGTCTACTGGTACGCGCAGCCCGTACCTGGTCTGGCAGCCCATCTGGCGGGCCATCGTTGATCTTGACCCGACGGCACCACTGCGGCGGCAGATCCGCGCCCTGGAAGGGCTGGTAGAGGACTGGGCACCGGAGCGGGGTGATGCGACGCCCCTGCTGGGGCCGTTGCTCGGGCTGAATCTACCCGAGAACGACTTTACCGAACGCCTGGAGCCGAAGGATCGGCAGGGAGCGTTGCACGCCCTGCTGCGGGATTGTCTAGCAGCAGCGGCCCGCGAGGTTCAGGGTGAAGGGGTCGGGTTGCTGATCGTGCTGGAGGATGTGCATTGGATTGATGATGCCTCGACCACGTTGCTGCGGGATCTGACGCGAACCATCGCTGGGCTACCGGTGCTGTTCGTGCTGGCTTATCGCCCGCTGGATCGGACACAGCCCCAGATGTGGTCGCTGGCTGATCTGCCAGGATTTCACGAGATTCCCCTCGGAGGACTCGATGTAGTCGCGGCCGAACATCTGATCCGGGCGAAGTTGCTCCAGTTCTTCCCAACGCGGGGTGGTGTGGTGCCCGCCACGCTCGTGATACGGCTGATGGAGCGCGCCCAGGGCAACCCCTTCTACCTAGAGGAATTGGTGAGCTATCTGCACGACCGGGGAATTGACCCACGTGAGGAGGGTGCGCTGGAGTCGCTGGACATCCCTGACAGCCTGCATCGCCTAATCCTGAGTCGACTGGATCAATTGAGTGTGCAGCAGCAGGTGATTCTGAAGGTGTCCAGTGTGATCGGGCGGCGCTTCCTGGTGGCATGGCTGCGCGGAGCCTTCCCAACGCTCGCCCCGCCCGAGGGGTTTGCCGGTGAGTTGGCCCGATTGTCAGAGCTTGAACTGACACCACTAGACACGCCCGATCCCGAACTAACCTACCTCTTCAAACACGTGGTCACACGCGAGGTGACTTACGAGAGTCTGGGAGCAGCGACGCGGGCGGCGCTGCATGGTCAACTGGCAAGCTATCTGGAGCAGCATGCCGATACGACGGACTCACTCCTTGATGTGCTGGCTCACCACTATGAACAGAGCGACAACCTCGCGAAGAAGCGTGAGTATCTGCGGCGGGCGGGGGAAGCGGCAGCGGCGCGCTACGCCAACGCCGCCGCGATCATCTACCTTAGCCGGGCACTGGAGGTGGCCCCGCCCGGCGACCTAGATGTGCGCTACAGTCTGCTGCTGGCCCGTGAGCAGGTTCTTGGGCTTTACGGGGAGCGCGAGTCCCAGCGGGCCGATCTTACGGAGTTGGCAGTGATCGCAGAACACCTCGCCACCCCGGTGACCCGCACGGAGGTAGCCCTACGCCGGGCACGGTACGCCAACAGCACGGGCGATTTTGCAACCGCCGAGCATGCCGCCAGCGAAGCGGCTGCACTGGCGCGGGGAGCCGATCTGCCACGTTTGGAGGCGACGGCCTACCAGCGGCTCGGTTCGGCGCTGTACTATCAACGAAACTATGCGGCGGCGCAAGCCAGCCTAGAGCAGAGCCTGGCCTTAGCCGAAGCCGCTGGTGATCATGCGCAGATCTGTGCCACCCTGAATGCGCTCGGTGCCGTGGTTGCCGATCAGGGACACTATCGTATCGCACGCGACTATCTGGAGCGCAGTTCGATCACCGCACGGACGACGGGGAACCGGCGGATGGAAGGCTATGCTCTGGCTGATCTGGCGGCGATTACCGATGAGCAGGGGCAGACGTCCACGGCCATTACCTACCTTGAGCCATGTTTGACGGCGGCGCGGGCGCTCGGCGACCGCTGGCTGGAGGGCCGGATCTGCGGCAACGGGGGATTTATGCACTACAAGCTGGGTAACTATGCCACTGCACGAACCTATAGCGAACAGAGTCTGGCTCTTGCGACGGCGATTGACGATCTCCAGCAACTAGCCCACACCTACGGGAATCTCGGACTGACCGCCCTGGCGCAGGGTGATCACGCCGATGCAGGCACGTCCTTTCAGCAGAGTTTGGCCCTGGCCGAGCGGCTGGATGATCGCGTGCTCAAGGGCCAAGCCCAGCGCGGGTTGGGCAATGTGGCCCTGGCGCAGGGAGATCTGGCGGCGGCGGCGCAATCTTTTGAGTTGTCGGCTGCCCATGTGCGCGAGGTTGGTATACCAGCTCTGATAGCCGAACCCCTGGCAGGGCTGGCGCACGTGGCCCTGGCGCAGGGCGACGCAGTGCGATCCCTCGCCCTGATCGAAGAGGTGCTGACCCACCTGGAGACAGGTACGCTCGACGGTGCGGAGGAGCCGATGGTGGTTTACCTAGCCTGCTACCAAACCATGCGTGCCAACGCCGACCCACGCGCCCCGGCGCTGCTGGCCCGTGCCCGCAGCGAGTTGCTGGCCTGTGCTGCGCACATCACCGATGCCGAGGTGCGGCAGATGTTTCTTGAGCAGGTGGCAGCGCACCGGGGGCTGCTGGCTGATAGCCGATAGCCGATAGCCGATAGCCGATAGCCGATAGCCGATAGCCG
>JBAXMH010000020.1:0-30346 GCA_037134395.1 Chloroflexales bacterium | reverse complement strand
CGGCATGCGGCAATGGTTATCGTGGGGCGGATTCAAATCCAGTCGCCCCGACCAAGGCCAACAAGCCGGCGGTATACCGCCGGCTTGTTGTTGTTCTTTGCCCTCCTTAGTATGATTATGACATTCGGGCAACGTGTAAGGGATTATTTGTCTCACCCTCCTTCCTCTCCTACCTTTTTCTCGCGGGTTGTCGTGATCACGTCTCTCTCAACGCATCCTACGTACGTGTTTTTATCGCGGTTCAGGCTTATTCTGAGCAAGAAAACACGGTCTACGCCCTTGACACCGACACTATAATAGACCTATACTTTGCACATTATGTAGGGCGAGTCTACGTGTGCGACGCACGGCACTCTTCACCGTAACTCTTTTCACCCTCGCCGTTCTGTTACGCGACAGCAGGAGGAGCCAGGATGGCTACATTGAGCCTGCAAGCCGCATATGATCAGGCCCGCAGCTTCCTTGAGGTTAACAAGGTTGAGCAGGCCATCGGTGTGGCGCAGCATATCCTCGACTATTTCCCCGAGAATCTTGAGGCCCATCGCATCCTCGGCGAAGCGTATCTGGCTGGGCGCCAATTTGACCAAGCCGAGGCGGCGTTTGGTCGTGTGCTTCACTCTGACCCCGAAAACATTCCCGCCCACGTCGGTCTCGGCATTACCTATGAGCGCCAGAGTAAGCTTGATCGTGCGGTGACTGAGTTTGAGCAGGCTCTTGAGGTACGCCCCGATATGCCTGAGCTGCGCTCGCAGTTGCTGCGCCTCTATGCGGATGTGTGGGGGGCCGAGGGAGCCACGCTGCGCCTGAGTCGCCCTGGTCTTGCCCGACTCTATGCCAAAGGCCATATGTTGCCTCAGGCTATCCAAGAGTTTCGTAGTGTAATTGATGAGTCCCCCGACCGCTTTGATGCGCGGGTTGGCCTCGCGGAGTCGCTGTGGCGGGATGGGCAGACAGATGTGGCATCCGAGGTCTGTGAGGAGATTCTTGCTGATCGCCCCGATGTGCTGAAGGCAAATCTCCTTATTGGCTATATCCGACAAGCCGCCGGTGATGCGAGCGGTGAGCCGTATTGGCGCATTGCCCAACGGCTTGATCCGTATCAGCAGGTTGCCCGTGCGCTCTTTGAGGTCATGCCTGATCTCCCCGTCCCCGAGCTGGAGATTGTGTCCTGGGATGAGCAGGCTTGGCAGGCGCAGCGCGCCCGCGAAGCGCAGGCTCACCCACCCCACGCGCATGTGGCAGCGCCACGTGTCGCTCCTACGCCTGCGACGAAGGAGGAGACGGACTTTTTTGGCGGCTGGGGCGATGAGCCTGCTCTTCAGCCGACGAAACAGCCAGAATCACCTGTTGGTCTCGGTGATGGCGATGATTTCTTGGCTAGCTTGCTCGCGCTCTCGTCGCCGATGGATGATGGTGGCGTCGAGCTTGATTCATCGAGCGGGGTTACGCCGTTTAACTTTGATGATCTCTCTGGCTCTGCATCCGCGAAGCCTGTCACACCTCAGAAAACGCCCCTCCCGCCGACGAATCTCGGATCCCCTGAGGTTGTTCCTGTGTCCACCGATGCCGAGCCAGAGTTGGAGCCGTTCTCTCTGTCTGACCTGGGGCTCTCGGAGGATGAGATCGCGCTGCTTAATGCGGACGATGCGTCCGCGACACCCGCTGATGCTGAGCCGGAGCTAAAGCCGTTCTCCCTGTCTGACCTGGGGCTTTCTGAGGAAGAGATCGCACTGCTTAATACGGGCGATGCGTCCGCGACACCCGCCGATGCCGAGCCGACGCTGGAGCCGTTCTCTCTGTCTGACCTGGGGCTCTCGGAGGATGAGATAGCGCTGCTTAATACAGACGACGCAGCAGTCTCTGATGAGGAGACCAGCACCTCTCAGATCTTGCCCTTCTCGATGGCTGACCTGGGGCTTTCGCCTGATGAGATTACGCAGCTCAATGCTGCGGTCGAGCCGACATCGGCTCAGGCGCAGCCCGAGCCATTCTCCTTCGATGAGTCGTTCGACTTCTCGACGGGTGAAGAGGAAGATCTTAGCCCCCCACCTCCCCCCGCAGCACCGACAGTCCGTGATCGCCCGAGCGATATGGCTTCGCTCGCACCGTTCGACTGGGCAGCGGGCGATGAATCGGCGAGTTCGGAAGGTGTTGATTTTAGTGGCGATAACAGCGATCTTCAGCCGTTCTCCCTCGACGATCTTGATCTGAATTCTGTGGACGATTATGGCATGGTTGGAGCTGGGACACTCCCGCCCTCCCTCCAGCCCTTCTCGTTGGACGATCCACAGTCGCCCTTGCCTCCTCGTGATGTACCGATGCCTGCCTTTGACGCGGATGATAAGTCTGAGACGGGTGGCTATAGCTGGCAGCAACCTGTTGCGAAGCCGCGCACCGACTTCCTGCGCGCCGAGAGCAGTGCCGACCCCACGGGAGGTTCGATCTTCTCGAAGCTGAGGCAGCGCGCCAGCGAGCTTCCCAAAGAAGAGCTTCCGCCGTTGCCGCCGGTGTCTGTTGATGATGAGGATGTCGCTGGCTATTTCTCCAGCGATACGGATGATGTTTCACTTCATGACGACGACAACGGCGCACCGGAGCGGTTTACGGGTGAGTTCCGTCTGCCAAAGGAGGGTGAACCTGCTGCATCGGTGGCTCCACGTGCGCCGGTCGTTCCATCCGTACCTGCCATAGACGCCGATCTCGATCTGACACCGTTCTCACTGGATGATCTGGAGCCGTTGGCGGAAGATACTCCTCTGCTGGGTAGTAGCGCGGTTGCACCGCCATCTCCTGCGACAGACGCCGAGCCGGATCTGACACCGTTCTCGCTAGAGGAGCTGGGTCTCTCGCCGGAAGAGATTGCACTGCTGAAAGGTGGTGCGGTTGAGCCGCCTGTAACAGACGCCGAACCCGAACTGACGCCGTTCTCACTCGAAGAGTTGGGCCTCTCCCCAGAGGAGATTGCGCTGCTGAATGGTGGTGCGGTTGCGTCGCCTGCAGCATCGCCCGAGCCGGTGGCGGACGCCGACCTGGAGTTGACGCCGTTCTCGCTGGAGGAACTGGGCCTCTCGCCAGAGGAGATTGCGCTGCTGAACGGTGGTGCGGTTGCGCCATCCGACGTTCCGCCCGCTGTCCCACCCACGTCTGCACCTGTGGCGGACGCCGAGCCAGAACTGACGCCGTTCTCGCTAGAGGATCTGGGCCTCTCGCCAGAGGAGATTGCGCTGCTGAACGGTGCTACGGTTGCGCCGCCTGCCGCGCCGCCCGCTGCCCCATCCGCATCTGCACCTGTGGAAGACACCGAGCCGGATCTGACGCCGTTCTCACTAGAGGAACTGGGTCTCTCGCCGGAGGAGATCGCCATGCTGAATGGCGATGTGACTGCGCCTGTGGTTGCTACGGGTGAGACCATTGTGCCTGGTTGGTCGCAGGGCGAAGAACTAGAGCTGACGCCATTTTCTGTTGAGGATCTAGGTCTGTCGAGCGATACGGGTGCGAGTTCACCTCAAACGGAAGAGGCCCTTAATTCCGACGTATTCGACTTTGATCTGGAGAGTGCCTCTGCTACGCCTGAGACGTTCTCCACCGATATGCTCGGCCACGAGGTTGAACCCTTCTCGTTTGATGATTTTGACTCCGGCAATGTCGGTTCCATCGCTGCTGCTGAATCGCCTGTGGACGATGCTGTCTCTGATGTGGAACCCTTCTCCTTCGATGATATGGGTTTGGGTGATGCCGATGTGGCTTCGCCCGGTGGCCGGAGCAACCGTGAGCTGAGTCTCACCGATGATGAACTCGCGGGACTCGATCTTGGTGAGTTTGAATCCCTCATCGGTGGATCGGGCGGGCCGTCATCGTCGACATCTGAGTCAAAGCCTGATGTGGCTACGGGTGATCTGGCGTTAGATCGGCTAATCAATCTTGGGCAACGTCAGGGCTTTGTGGATCTTACCGACATTATTGGTGTGGTAGACGACCCCGAGGAGGAGGCTGAGCGGATCGAGGAGATCGGCTGGACTCTGCATCGCGCCGGGATCGAGATCCGTGATGGGGATGAAGTCATTGATATGGAGGAGAGTGAGGCTGAGTCTGAGGAGGAGAGTGAGGTTGCCGAGTTCTCCGCGCCAGATGAGATTGTTTCCCTTGGGCCGGATCTCTCGACTGATGCCGAGCCTGACATGACGCCGTTTTCACTGGAGGAGCTGGGGCTGTCGGCGGAGGAGATCGCTGCCCTTGGCCTGTCTGAGAATGCGCCGCAGGCTGTGTCTGCACCGGATCTGGCCCCGCCACCGACCCCCGCACCGCCTGCGCCTGTGGCGGACGCGGAGCCCGAGTTGGTGCCGTTCTCGCTGGAGGAACTGGGCCTCTCGCCGGAGGAGATCGCTATGCTCAGCGGTGCCGCAGAGTCGCCCACACCTGTGGCGGACGCGGAGCCTGAGTTGGTGCCGTTCTCGCTGGAGGAACTGGGCCTCTCGCCGGAGGAGATTGCTATGCTTAGTGGTGCGGCGGAGACCCCTGCACCGCCGCCAGTTCCTGCTCCACCAGCACCTGCTCCGTCAGCCCCACCCTCACCGCCAACTGAGCCGGAGTTGACGCCTTTCTCGCTAGAGGAACTGGGATTGTCGGCAGAGGAGATCGCCGCCCTCGGCCTGTCCGAGGATGCGTCGGCATCTGCGGACAACGCTGCCGCTGATGACATCTTTAACTTTGATGTTGCCGAGGAGCGCCCGGTTGAGAAGGCGGTGCGTACTGCTCCCAGAATCGAGGAGCCTCCGCCACCGCCTCCAACGCAGGACACCGGCTTTGTACCTGAGCCGCTCGATAGCCTGGATACGATCTGGGACGTCCCGGTGCCAGTTCCTCCTGTCCCTGTGGCGAGTGCACCTGTCGCTTCGCCCCCCGTTGCGCCGCCGCCGTCCCGTGAGAAGAGCGATACACCGTCTCGTGCAGTGCTTCCGCCACTAGGCGAACGCGAGAAGACGAGTCGGGTTGAGCGTCGGGAGCCCCCGCCCGCCCGCCCGCGTGACGATGACCGCTACGCACGTCGGGAGCCCCCGCCCGCCCGCCCGCGTGACGATGACCGCTACGCAGCGCCTCTGGCCCGTCCGCGTGAGGATCTCTACGCACGTCGGGAGGAGGCTGATCGCTTGCGCGACGACCGCTCTGGTCGCCGCGACTATGGGCGATCTGCCCCGCCGCCACGTGTCGCCGTACGCCAGGGCTTTGGCTCATTTGTACCTACTGGTGACGATAGCCTTGACGAATACCTGATCCAGATTGAGACGGAGCCGGATAACTATGGCATGGCCTTGTCTCTGGCTCGGCTTAGCGCGCAGACCGGGCGAGTTGATCTAATGACCTACACCTACAAGCAACTGATTCGAGGTTCGCACGCCCTTGAGGTAATCATTGAGGACGTGCCGGGGCTGATCGAGACTGTGGATGACCAGGCCATTGAGCAGCAGCTCTATCGGGTGCTTGGCGATGCGCTCGCGAAGCAGGGACGCCTGCGCGATGCGATGGTGGCCTATAACCATACTTTTGGCGGCTAAGAGCCAGCCGCTATACCTGCTCGGCAGACAATGTGGAGTGGAGTACACATAATGAATGCGCCTGTGGAGATAACGAAAGGTCAGCTTATGCGCCGAATCGTCGAGGATCTGATTCGCGTCGAGGGGGTTATCGGGGGCCTCCTGGTCGGCAAAGATGGCCTGGTGGTTGCGAGTACCCTGCTTGATGATGAAGATGCCGAGATCCTCGGGGCGATGTCGGCGGCGGTCTTTGGCGAGATTGATAAGGCGACGAAGCGGATCGGTGTGGGCTCACTGGTAGATTCGATCATTGATGCGAAAGATGGGTCTATCCTGCTGCTGGAGGCCAGAGAGCTGATTCTTGTCGTGATCACCCAGCGTATTGTGAACTTTGGGCTGGTGAAAATGGAGATGCGTCGCGCTGCGAAGCGTATCAGCGAGGCTGTGCCGATCTAGGAATTTGCAGAGTGCAGAGTGCAGATTGGCGCTGATATCTGTTACAGATGTCAGCGCCAAAATGATTCTCTGTGTAGCACTGAGCTTGTGATATACTGCGCCCTGGTGTCCGCAATCTGCAATCTGCAATTTTAAGAGGAGTATATGGAGCGCGCACTGATCATTCTCAAGCCTGACGCCGTTCAGCGTGGCCTGGTTGGTCCGATCCTGAGCCGGATCGAGCAGCGAGGGCTGAAACTCCAGGGTCTGAAGCTTATGCAGGTCAGCGAGTCGCTGGCCCGCACACACTACGGTGAGCATGAGGGCAAGCCCTTCTTTAATGGTCTGGTGAGCTATATCACCTCGGCCCCGGTAGTTGTGCTGGTGGTGGCCGGTAAGGCAGGCACCATCGAGATGATCCGCACAATGGTGGGAGTAACGAACCCGGCCAAGGCGGCTCCGGGCACAATTCGCGGTGACTTTGGCATTGAGATCGGGCGCAACCTGATACACGCCTCGGACTCGCCCGAGAGCGGTGAGCGTGAGGTAGCGATCTTCTTTAGCCCCACCGAACTCATTGCTGACTGGGGCCGTGTTACCGACGCCTGGATCTACGAGTAGTCTCCCAAACGTCTTCAAAGATAGACAGTGCCAGCGAATCTGGCACTGTCTATCTTTGAGAACAATACCGCAGAACTTGCCCTGTCACGCTGAGCGAAGCGAAGCATCCCGGCGATGGTAGTGCATGTCGGGACGCTTCGCTTCGCTCAGCGTGACATGTATGACAGGGTGACTTCTACGATATTGCCTTTGAAGGTGTTTAGGGTGGTAATCCTAGAGTTGGTGCGTCTATGGAAACACGCCGCTGGCGCGACTATAATTGGCCACTGCTGATCTGTGTCGTCGCGTTGCTGATTATTGGGATACTGGCGCTATATAGCGCCACGCTCACCGCCGTGGCGGTGAATGGTGCGCCCCTGAGTACGATCTTCCCACGCCAGATGGTTTATATCGTCGTTGGGATTGTGGCGATGCTGTTCGCCACGATCTTCGATTACCAGTTGCTTTCCAGTCTAGCCCGACCAATCTATATCAGCATGCTTGTGCTGCTGATCGTCGTGCTGGTGATTGGGCGAGTGAGCGAGGGCGCTCAGAGCTGGATCGCTTTCGGTGAGCGCACCTTCCAACCTTCTGAAGTAGGCAAGCTGGTGCTTGTGCTGGCCCTGGCATCGTACATGGGTCGTTACGAGGGCAAATCTGATGGCTGGATGGTGCAACTCGGCGGTCTACTCATCACCAGTGCCCCCCTGCTACTCGTGCTGATTCAGCCCGATCTGGGCTCGGCGGTTGTCTACGGCATGATCTGGCTGGTGATGGCCTGGGGTGCCGGGATGCGCTGGCAGCAGTTTGTTGCGCTGGTAGTGCTGGCCATCCCGACGATCTACATGGTCTGGATGCGGGGACTCGACTCTTTCCAGCGGGTGCGCCTGCTCACCTTCTATTATCTGCTCACCGACCCGAGCAAGGTAGACTTTAACGCTGGCTACAATGTCATCCAGGCGCTGAGCGCGATTAGCGCCGGGGGCTGGGTTGGCACCGGGCTCACCCACGGCCTCTTTAGCCAGGGGAACTACGTACCCGTCCAGCATACCGATTTCATCTTCGCGGTGGTTGGTGAGGAATTGGGTTTTGTGGGTGGGCTGGTGCTGATTACCTTCGAGGGGTTGCTGCTCTGGCAATCGTTGAGCATCGCCGAGCAGTCACGTGATCTCTTTGGCCGGTTGATAGCTCTCGGTGTCTTCGCCCTGATTGCATCCCACGTCCTGATTAATATTGGGATGAACCTGAGCATCTTGCCGGTGACGGGCCTGCCTCTGCCCTTTGTGTCGGCCGGCGGCAGCTTTATGATCACTGTCCTGACGGGGGTTGGTCTGCTCCAGAGCGTTGCCCTGCGTCGGAAGCGGCTGGCATTTTAAGAACACTATTTTTCGAATAACGATTCGCCGCTCCGCCCTCACCCCCCCCTCTCCCAGAACGGGAGAGGAGGAGCGGATCGCTCTCTGATGAGAAAATCTCCCCTCTCCCTCGGTGGGAGAGGGGCAAGGGGTGAGGGGGAAAGATGTGCTACTGGTCGCCCAGGAAGTGTCCGATCTCCTTGGCGGCGGCGCGGCCCTCGGCAATGGCCCAGACGATCAGGGACTGGCCACGACTCATATCGCCGGCGGCGAACACCCCGCGCCGCGAGGTCATCTTGTGATCGTCGGTTTTCACGGTGCCACGCGGACTCAGCTCAACCCCGAGCTGCGCGATCATACCGTCGCGCTCGGGGCCGGTGAAGCCCATCGCCAGCAGGACGAGATCGCAGGGCAGAGTGAAGTTTGAGTCGGGGATCTCTTGCATCTGCATGCGGCCCATGGCGTCCCGACTCCAACTTACACGAACCGCCTCGATTGCCGTCACACGACCGTACTCGTCGCCGATCAGTCGCTTCGTCTGCACGGTGTAGATACGCTCGCCGCCCTCCTCGTGCGAGGACGCCTTCCGCAGAACGAGCGGCCACTCGGGCCAGGGGTTGTCCTGGGCCCGCTGAAGCGGCGGCTGCGGCATCAGCTCAAATGATGTGACGTGGACGGCCCCCTGGCGCAGCGATGTGCCCACGCAATCGGCCCCGGTATCGCCGCCGCCGATCACCACCACCCGCTTACCCTGGGCCACAATTGCGGCGTCGGGCGGGATAACATCGCCCGCGCAGCGCTGATTCTGCTGGGCCAGAAACTCCATCGCGAAATAGACTCCGTCGAGTTGGCGACCCTCTACTGCGAGGTCACGCGGCTGGCGGGAGCCGCCGGTGAGCAGCACGGCGTTGAATTCCGTGCAGAGTTCCTCTGCCGACATGTTCACGCCCACATGGACACCGGTGTGGAAAGAGACGCCCTCGGCCTCCATCTGGGCCAGACGGCGGTCAATGATCTGCTTCTCGATCTTAAAGTCGGGGATGCCGTAACGCAGGAGTCCGCCGATCCGGTCGGCGCGCTCAAAGACCGAGACCTCGTGGCCCTGGCGGCGCAATTGCTGGGCGGCGGCGAGGCCCGAGGGGCCGGAGCCGACAACGGCCACGCGCTTGCCGGTAAGGCGGTGCGGTGGCTGAGGACGCACCCAGCCCTCGGCGAAGCCACGCTCGATGATCTGGAGTTCGATCATCTTGATCGCCACCGGCTGGAAGTTCAGACCGAGCGAGCAGGAACCCTCGCAAATGGCGGGGCAGAGATGGCCGGTGAACTCGGGGAAATTGTTGTCGCGGTGGAGCAGAGTCAGGGCACGCTCCCAATCGCCCTCGGAGACGAGATCGTTGAAACCGGGGATGTAGTTGCCCAGCGGACAGGCGACGTGACAGTAGGGGATGCCGCAGTCCATACAGCGGGCACCTTGCTGCATCACGACGTTTTCATCTACTGGCTCATAGACCTCGTGGTAGTCGGCCAAACGCTCGGTGACAGGTCGCCCGTGTGGCTCTTGACGCTCGTACTTCAGAAAACCCTCTACGTCGCCCATGTGAAGCTACCTCTCGGCTCGTGCGCCGCTGACGTGGCGCAATACTGTTGACGGATGCCCTCTAGGATAATGCTCGTGGATACGCCACGGTTTGCCCAGCCATGCTTCTGTTGCTCTTGGGCGCTGCGCTGCGAATCATTATGGCTAAAGGCCAGGATGCAATATAATGTACACTGTTCTGTCGCAGCGAATAGTGACAGGCCGTCAACGTGGGCTGGTCATTTGGTTACTGCTCGTGTACTTCGGACGGATTGACGGGGCTACGTCATGGTTGTTCATCGCCGCCAGGAGAGATTTTGCATCCGCCCTCTCTCCCGTCACCACTAAATTGACATAGCACCAACGTATGCAGTAAAGTAACAGGACTACATTCGCTGCCTCGCGAGGTGCCTGTATGTCGCCAATCGCTATCAACCAGCGTCAGCTAGAGACACTCAGTCAGCTTCTTATTGCTGGCGGGCATCATGATGTCTCCGGGCTATTGTCCGCCTCCCTTGAGCGCCTTGTTGCCTTTTGGCCGGCGCAAGCCGGGGCGTTGCTCTACATCACGCCCTACGGCGAAACAGTGCGGCTGAACCAGGGTTCCCTCGATAGCGAGACTCGCACGCTGATTGAGCAGGCCCGCAGCGGCTTTATGCGCCGTGACGATGGAACCGAGCCGATGCTCGGCTCCTATTCGCTTGAGGGCGGTCGCGACTTGATCGAACTGCCGCTTCAGAGCGGTGGACAGGGTGTCGGCCTCCTGCACTTGGTGGTGAATGGACAAGAGTTTAGCACGGATGGAAAGATTAGCTCCAGTTCGCTCAACGCAGACGAAGATCTGATGGTGCTGCTGGTGCGGGCTATCGGCGGTGAAGCGGATAAACTCTCGATGTTGCGGCGCGCTGAACGTGATCTGCGTGAGTTGAATCTGCTCTACGAGATCGGCCAATCGCTCTCGATCAACCTTGACCTCTCTAGCCTGCTCAATGATATCAAGCTGCGTGCGCCCAAGGTGGTGGGTTCCGAGCGCTGCTCGATCCTTCTGCTCGATGAGTCGCGCAATGAACTGGTGCTAGAGATCCCCGGTGAAAACCGGCAGTACCGCATGCCCGCCGACCGTGGCATCGCCGGGTGGGTGGCGACGCACGGGGTCGGCCAGATCGTCAATGATGTGGAGCAAGACCCGCGCTGGTACGATGCGATTGGCCGCGAGGCGGAGTTTATCACCCGCTCGATCCTCTGCGTCCCGATGCGGATTAAAGATCGAATCAGCGGCGTCATGCAGTTGCTCAACAAAGTTGATGGCAAGTCCTTCAGCGACCAAGATATGCAACTGCTCACCACCCTGGCCGCTCAGGCTGCCATTGCGGTTGAGAATGCTCGCCTCTACCAGAGCCTCAAGCAAGAGCGCGACCGGCTCCTGAGCAAAGAGGCCGAGACCCGCCATGCAATCGCCCGTGACCTGCACGATGGCCCGACGCAGAGTGTGGCCGCAATTGCTATGAACATTGAGTTCATTAAGAAATTGTTTCGAGCCATGCCTGAGCGTGTGCCAGCGGAACTTGAGACTCTGGCTGAGTTGGTGCATAAGACGACCAACGACATCCGCACACTGCTCTTTGAACTGCGGCCACTGGGCCTGGAGACGCAGGGACTGGTGATCACGCTCCAGCAGTATGTGGATCGCTGGCGTGACCCTTCGGGCAATACCACCCGGCTGCGATTGGAAGCTCCTATGAATGTGCCGCGTCTGCCCTCGGAGATCGAGGCGGCAACCTTCATCATCGTCCAGGAGGCGATCAACAACGCCCGTAAGCACGCCCGCAGCGACCTGATCACCGTTTACCTCTACGTGGAGGAGGATGTCTTTGTGGCCAGCGTGCGCGACCGTGGCAAGGGTTTCAACGTAGCAGCGGTGGAGAGCAGTTATAACAGTCGGGGCAGTCTGGGCCTGCTGAATATGAAGGAGCGTGCCCGCCTGATCGGTGCCGACCTGCGTATTCGCTCTGAGCCTGACCACGGTACAACGGTGGAACTGCGCATACCGCTGTCGTGATCCGTTGGGGCGCGTAGAGGACGCAGCAGGAGGGCATCAGAGATACCGCGAACGGTATCTCTGATGCCCTCCCTGCTGTGCGCCCCTACGGGGGGATTTATCCCAAAATATCCTTGACCATCTGCGCGATGTCGGTGGGCTGATGGGCCACCGTGACCCCCACCGCTTCCAAAGCCAGGATCTTCTCTTGGGCTGTGCCCGTGCCGCCGCTGATGATCGCGCCAGCGTGGCCCATGCGCTTGCCTTCGGGGGCCGTCTGCCCAGCGATAAAGCTGACCACCGGCTTGGTTACGTTAGCCTTGATAAAGGTCGCGGCCTGGATCTCGGCGTCGCCGCCGATCTCGCCGATCAGCACGATCACCTTGGTGTCATTATCAGCCTGGAACATGGCCAGCACATCCACAAAACTCGTGCCGATGATCGGGTCGCCGCCGATACCAACGATGCTGGTCTGGCCGAGGCCAAGGCGAGTGAGGGCATCTACCGCTTCGTAGGTGAGGGTGCCGCTCTTGCTGACGACGCCCACCGGGCCGGGGATGGTGATGTTGCCAGGGATGATTCCCACCTTGGCCCCGCCGGGGGTGATCAGGCCGGGGCAGTTGGGGCCAATTAGGCGTGCCCCGCACTGCCGGACAAACTCGTAGGTAGCAACCATGTCGAAGGCGGGGATGCCCTCGGTGATACAGACGATCAGCGGGATTCCGGCTGCTGCCGACTCGCGGATGGCGTCGGGGGCGAAGGCTGCTGGCACGTAGATCACCGCACAGTTGGCCTCGGTCGCCAGCACTGCCTCCTTCACTGTGTTGAACACCGGTACCTGGCCGTCCACCGCCGTCTGTCCGCCACGGCCCGGCACCACGCCCGCCACCACCTGCGTGCCATACGCGATCATCTGGCGGGTATGGAACTCGCCCTCTTTACCCGTGATCCCCTGTACCAGTAGCCGTGTGGCTTTGTTAATCAGAATGCTCAATGAATCCTCCGTAATGTAATGTATTGATCACCGACTCCCGCAATCGGTCGTCGGTCGTCGGTCGTCGCTCACAGCACCCTCTGCCTCGTGGACAATTGAGATCCCGGCGCTGGCCCCGATGCGACTGGCTCCGGCAGCGATCATGGCGTGAACGTCGGCAAGGGTGCGAATGCCGCCTGACGCCTTCACGCCGAGATCGGGGCCAACGCTGCGACGCATCAGGGTGATATCGGCGGTGCTGGCACCGCCGCCCGAGAAGCCGGTGCTAGTCTTGACAAAGTCGGCCCCGGCTCGGGCGGCTAACAAACATGCGGCCACCTTCTCCTCGTCGTTGAGTAAGGCAGTCTCAATAATCACCTTTACCAGGGCACCCTGGGCGTGGCCAGCGTTCACCACCTGCAGAATATCCTCGGCCACATCCAGGTAGTGTCCGGCCTTGAGTTGACCAATGGCGATCACCATATCAAGCTCGCTGGCACCGCTGGCGGCAGCCTGGGTGGCCTCAAAAACCTTCGTTTTAGTGGTGGTTGCGCCAAGCGGGAAGCCGATCACCGTGCAGACAGCCACAGGCGTGCCGGTGAGCAAATGCGCGCAGAGTGACACGTAGGTGGGGTTGACGCAGACACTCGCGAAGCGGTACTGCATGGCCTCGGCGCAAAGCTGTGCGATCTGCGCGGGGGTAGCCTCGGGCTTGAGCAGGGTGTGGTCAATATATTCCGCAATCGGAATGTTGGCCTGGGGAGCGGATGCAGGATTCGCGAGGCGAGTGCCGCTGGGTAGGTCGGGGATAGCTGCGAGACGCTGGGCCACCCGCGTGATCAAATCTTCCATCATGCGCCTCCGCGCTGCTGCAACTGGCCGCAACCCCTCCGGGCCGACGCGCCACGTATTGTATCACGAAAGATGTTTAGCTCCCTCTTTGATGAATGTGGTATGGTATACTTAGTCATCGCATTTGGTGGGTTAGATATGTAGCGACCACTCATGCAGCCCTGGCTGGCGGTGTTGGATTTCTAAAGGATTATCTTAACAGGGCCATGCTAGCGTCCCACCAAGTCTCGTACGGTTGCCGCCTTTTATACCATAGTGCGCCTGCGGGGCTGAGTCTTATGGAGTATGTCGATCTCATACCCGTGCTATCAGCCGAGTCTGATGCACGACTTCAGGCGGTGGCAAATACTAGCACCGACGGGATGCTGATTGTTGACGTTGATGGTCGGGTGCGCTTTGTCAACCCTGCTGCCGAAGGGCTGCTGCGCCGCAGAGCGGCGGATCTGATCGGGCAGATCTTCGGCCTGCCGATCGTTATCAGCGAGGCGGCGGAGATCAGTTTGATCCAGGCTGACGGCAAGCTGATCGCAACCGAGATGCGGACGGCAGCGATTGTTTGGGAGAGGATGCCGGCGCAGATGATCGTTCTGCGCGACCTGACCGAGCAGCGCCGGACTCAGGAGGCTTTGCGTGATGCGGAGGGATTCAGTCGAGCAATCCTGAACTCGTTGACCCAGCATATTGCCGTCCTTGATGAGTCGGGGACGATCATCCTCGCAAACGATGCATGGCGTCAGTTTGCGATTGAGAATGGCGACCCGCAGCTCACGGCCACCGGAGTGGGGGCCAACTACTTTGCCGTATGTGCCGAGTCACGCGGAGAGAATGCGGATGAGGCGTCTGATGTGTTACAGGGCATGCGCCGTGTCCTCCAGGGCGAAATTCCCGTCTTCGAGCTTGAGTATCCCTGCAATAGTCCGGGCGAAGATCGCTGGTTCCAGTTACGGGCAGTGCCACTTCATGGCCAGCGTCGCGGCTTGGTGATCTCGCACATGAACATTACCGACCAGCGGCGTAACGCCCAGGCTGCCGCTGAGTCTGCAGCCCTGCGTGAGCAACTGCTGGCCCGTGAGCGTGAACTTGTGGCGATTGGCTCGCTCTCGTCTGCTGAACGTAGGCCCGCTGGCCTTACTTATACGCGACAGAACGATGGGCCGATCCGTGGGTCACAGTTTAGGCTTTTTCAGGAGTATGTGGCCAGTTACACCGAGTTGCTAGAGATGGTTGTTGATGAGCGTGGCTTTGCGGTCAAGAACACGGACGTCCCTGTGCGCGCCCTGGCATCCCGGCTTGGTGCTCTGCATGCCTCGGCTCGTGATGTCGTGGAGATCCACCTGTCATCTCTGCGCACCTGTAGTGTCGGCGCGGCGTCTAGCCGCCAGCAAGCCTATCTTGAGGAGGGTCGGGTGCTTCTGCTCCAACTGATGGGTTATCTTGTGGCGTACTACCGCGACGATCTCGTGGGATAACGTGTCGCAAACTGTGAAAAATGGGTTATTATACTGCCATTGAGGATGAGCTACGCTAATAGATAGGCTGCCTTGAGCATTATCGTACTCCAGCTTTTTATCGCCGGACGCACGCCGCGCACCGAGCATGCCATCGCTACGCTGCGGCAGCTTATTGAGTTGCGCCTTACCGGCTATCCGTGTGAGCTTGTCATTGTTGATGTGCTCACCGACCCACAGCAGGCCGAGGATCGCCATATTCTGGCTACGCCAACGCTTATTAAAGTGGCACCTCTCCCGCAGCGGCGGATTATCGGCGATCTGGCCGATGCAGATGGCCTGCTTGCTGCGCTGAGCCTGCCTTCCTTGCCTTTGGCGTAGGGCAGAACCCGTCAACCGTCTGTGACTAAGGAGCTACTACGTTGTTGTCGTTGACCCCGCCAATTGAGAAACTACCCACTGGTATTCCTGGGTTCGATCATATTGCGAATGGTGGCCTGCCACGTGGTCGCACGACCCTAGTGTCTGGCACTGCCGGTAGTGCGAAGACGGTCTTTGCGGCCCAATTTCTGTCTGCCGGCATTGAGCAGTTCGGCGAGGCGGGGGTCTTTATTACCTTTGAAGAGTCTCCTGACGCCCTACGGCGCAATATGGTTGGGTTTAGCTGGGACATTGCCACATGGGAGGAGCAGGGGAAGTGGGCGTTCGTTGATGTTTCGCCACAGCCTGAGGCGGAGGAGTTGGTGCGAGGCGAGTATGATCTTGGTGCCCTCTTGGCTCGCATTACCTACGCCGTGCATCGTGTGGGTGCCACCCGCGTGGCCCTCGACTCGCTGGGCGCGATCTTCACCCGCATCGAAAATAGCAAGCTGATCCGGAGCGAGTTGTTGCGGATCGTCGCGGCGATGCGCAGTATGGGTGTGACGGCAGTACTGACCGCCGAACGTACCCAGGAGTACGGCGAGATCGGGCGCTACGGTGTCGAGGAGTTTGTCACCGATGATGTAGTGATTCTGCGCAATCTGATTGAGGAAGAGAAGCGCCGCCGCACCATCGAGATCCTCAAGTTTCGCGGCACCTCGCACCAGAAGGGCAGTTTTCCCTTCACCGTCATTCCTGGCGAGGGCGTGGTGGTCATCCCGCTCTCGGCGATTGAACTCAAGCAGCGCTCATCCAACCTGCGCACCCGATCCGGCAACGATGATATTGATCGTATGTGTGGCGGGGGATTCTTCCGCGACTCGATCATCCTGGTGTCTGGGGCTACCGGTACCGGGAAGACCCTGATGGCGACGACGTTTTTGGCTTCGGGGGCCGCGCAGGGCGAGCGCGTGCTGCTCTTTGCGTTTGAGGAGAGCCGCGATCAGCTCTTCCGTAACGCTACCGGCTGGGGTTTTGACTTTGAGGACTACGAGCAGAACGGCCAGATGCGCGTGATCTGTAACTATCCCGAGTCGAGCAGCCTAGAAGATCAGCTTATTAGCATCAAGAAGGAGATCGAGAGCTTCCGCCCGCAGCGCGTGGCGATTGATAGCCTCTCGGCCCTGGAGCGCGTCTCGACCATGAAGGGCTTCCGCGAGTTTGTGATCGGGCTGACCTCGTTCATCAAGCATCAGGAAGTAGTTGGGCTCTTCACATCCACCACGCCGACGCTGTTGGGTGGTACTTCGATCACTGAGGCGCATATCTCGACGATCACCGACTCGATCATCCTGATGCGCTATGTCGAGCTTTTTGGTGAGATGCGCCGTGGCCTGACGGTGCTGAAGATGCGCGGCTCCGCTCACGATAAAGAGATCCGTGAGTTTATTATTGACGGCAAAGGGATGCATGTCGGTAAGCCCTTCCGCACGATCTCAGGTATTCTTTCTGGACAGTTTACCCATACCGCGCCGAGCGAAATCGAACGCCTCGGTAACCTCTTCAAAGACGATAGTGGCGGGGTGTGAGCACACCGGCGCGGCGCGGAGGAGATCATGGACGAGGGCCACTATTACAGTTCAGACCAGCCTACCTCGCTCTGTACCACAGTAGTGTTTGCTGAAAGTACACCGTTACGCGCCATCGTCACCCATAGTGTAGACTCGCTACTGGTTATCGATCACGCTGGCACGATTCGCTTTGTCAATCCTGCTGCCGAGAGCCTCTTCGGACGCAGGTATGATGAACTGGTTGGCTCGCCCTTCGGTTTTCCTCTGGTGTGTCACGAAGTAACGGAGCTGGAGATCGTTCGCCCCAGCGGCATCGTGGTGCTGGTAGAGATGCGTATCCAGGCAATGGTCGTGGAAGAGGAGCCAGCTTTTCTGGCAACACTCCACGATATTACCGAGCGCAAGCGTGATGAGCAACTCCTGATCCAGTCGCAGCAATTCCTCCGCTCGACTCTCGACGCCCTTTCTTCGTATATTGCGATTCTTGCTGAGGATGGCCTGATCCTGGCGGTGAACTACGCCTGGCAGGAGTTCTCCCGCAGCGCGGGGTACGATCCCTACCTCAGCGGGGTGGGCTACAACTATCTGTCTATTTGCGACCTCGTGAAGGGTGAGGAGATCTCCATCGCCCGCGCCGTTGCAACCGGCATTCGCATGGTGATCGCGGGCAGGCAACGGCAGTTCTACCTGGAATATCCCTGCATGCTCAAAGATCGCAAGCTCTGGTTTACGGTCCGAGTCACCCGCTTTAGCAATGGCGATCTCACCCGCGTGGTGGTGTCCCACGAAGATATTACCAACCGTAAACATGCCGAGATCCTGAGCAACGAGCGTCGGCAAGTGCTTGAACTGGTGGCCCGTAGCCAGAAGATTGAAGTGGTGGGTAGGCAGATCCTACGGATGATTCTGCAGCATTACCCTAATCTGATCTATGCGGGCCTCGCACTTCCTGAGATGCGTGTACAGCATACGTCGTGCTGGGATCTGCCCACGGATGTTCTGGAACGGCTGGCCGAGTGGACACGCGCACGTGCCGACGAACGGCTCGACCGTGGACAGATTGATCGCTGCCTGCCCGGCGACTCGCGTTGGACGGGGATGGCCGACATCGTTACCGATCTCGGTGTGACTGAGTGCTGGCTTGTGCCGATCCGGGCGAATACCGGTAGGCTGCGGGGTATGCTGTCAATCTTCCACCGTGATCCCGCTCACCTGAGCTTGGATGACATCCATATCATCGAGCTGATCGAGCAACTGCTGATGATCGCGATGGAACAGCAGGAACATACGCGCCAGCTTGCCTATCAAGCTCACCACGATGGACTGACGGGCCTGCCCAATCGGCTGCTCTTCGATGAGCATCTGCGTCAGGCGATTGAGTCTGCCCGCCGCACGGGCCGGATGATCGCCGTGCTGTTTATTGATCTCGACCGTTTTAAGCAGATCAACGACACGCTCGGCCATACGATTGGCGATGCGCTGCTCATTCAGCTATCCCGCCGCTTGGAGAGTTATATTCGCGTCGCCGATACGCTGGCCCGCCGTGGCGGTGATGAGTTTATGCTGGTACTCACCGATGTCGCAAATGCCCAGCAGGTGGTAAAGGTGGCCCATCGCCTCCACGAGTTGCTCCAGCCGCCCTTTCATATCGCTGGCCACGAATTGTTTATTAGCGCCAGCATTGGGGCCAGCATCTACCCGGCTGATGGCGAGGATGCCGATAGCCTCCAGCGGCGCGCCGATGCGGCAATGTATCGCGCTAAGAGTACCCTGCGTAACAGCTTTCAGTTCTTTGACGCTGCCATTAACCAGACGGCCCTCGAACACCTGCGCCTGGAGAATTATTTACGTCGGGCGCTAGAGCGTAACGAACTAGATATCTACTACCAGCCCAAGGTTGACCCGGCTGGTAGCATTGTGGGTGTTGAGGCTCTGCTGCGCTGGAAACACCCCGACCTTGGGATGATCCCGCCGAACCATTTCATCCCGCTCGCCGAGGAGTTGGGTCTGATTATCCCGATTGGGGCCTGGTGCATGGCCCGTGCCTTTAGCCAAGTGCGGCTCTGGCAGCGCCCCGGTCGCCCTATCCGCGTGTCGGTGAACGTCTCAACCGTCCAGTTCTCGCAGCCCGGCTTTGTCGAAGAGTTGCGCGCCATCCTCATCGAGAGCGATCTCGACCCGAGCCTGGTGATCTTGGAACTGACTGAGAGTATGCTGATTGGCGACCACATGAGCGTTACCCAGCAGCTTAAGAATATGTGTGCCGTCGGAGTCGCTCTGGCTATTGACGACTTTGGCAAGGGCTACTCCTCCCTCGACTACCTGCGGCGTCTGCCGATCAGCATTCTGAAGATTGACCGCGCTTTTGTGGCCGACATCGGCACCGAGCAGGATGATAGCGGGCGGGCGATTGTTAACTCCATCGTGAACCTCGCCCACCACATGGGCATGCATGTGGTGGCTGAGGGTGTAGAGACGGTGCCCCAGCGTGACTTCCTGCATAGCGTTGGCTGCGATATGATCCAGGGATATTTCTACAGTGAACCGCTCCCGCCGCTGCTCTTTGAACACCTCTTCCGCGACGATCATCTGCCGGGGCCGCTCTGGAAAGAGTGATGCTTCAGGTTATGATTGCCGTACACAAAGGTACATATTTTTTAACTATATGTACTTCCTGCGGATGTTACACTCTAAAGGAATAGCCCCTCGAAGCTGAATCTATCCCACCGTGAGAGTGGAACGAACCCGTAGGAGGACGCCTATGTCTGCCGATGCGCCGAGCCTTGAGGCGCGACTTGCCGCACAGGGCATTTCACGCCGTCAGTTTCTCAAATTCTGCGGTGCGCTCACCGCGACGCTGGCCCTGCCTGCGGGATATGCGCCAAAGATCGCGCACGCACTTGAGACGGGGCCACGGCTGCCGGTGGTCTGGCTGGAATTTCAGGACTGCGCAGGCAATACCGAGTCGTTTCTGCGGGCGAGTACGCCATCAGTGGCATCCATCGTGCTTGAGCAGATCTCGCTTGAGTACCACGAGACGATTATGGCCCCTGCCGGTCACGCCGCCGAGAAATCGCTCGATGCGGTGCTGGCCAACACCGGGCAGCCATTTCTGGCGATTGTTGAGGGCAGCATCCCAACCAAGGATGGTGGCATCTACTGCACTATTGGCGGGAAGACCGCCCTTAGCATCGCCGAGAGTGTCTGCCGTAAGGCGGCGGCCACCATCGCAGTGGGTGCGTGTGCCTGGGACGGCGGCTGGCCGGGGGCCAACCCTAATCCCACCGGGGCTGTCGGTGTGAAGACAGCGGTGCCCGGCCTGAAGAGCCTGGTTAATATGCCGGGCTGTCCGATGAATGTGACCAACCTGACCGCTGTGCTGGCCCACTTCCTGACCTTCAAGGAACTGCCGGCCCTGGATCAGGAAGGTCGCCCGCTCTTCGCCTACGGCCAACTCATCCACAACAACTGCGAGCGGCGCGGCCACTTCGACGCGGGGCGCTTTGTTGAGTCGTGGGGTGATGAGGGCCATCGCAAGGGCTACTGCCTCTATAAGATGGGCTGCAAGGGGCCGCAGACCTACTCGAACTGCCCGGCGGTGGGCTGGAACGACGGCACCAGTTGGCCGATTGGCGCAGGCCACGGCTGTGTGGGCTGTATGTCGCCCAAATTCTGGGATAACACGGTTCCGGTCTACGAGCGCCTGCCGAATATCGAGGGCTTTGGCGTTGAGGCAACCGCCGATAAGGTTGGCCTGACCGCCCTGGGTGTGGTGGCAGCCGGTGTTGTTGTCCACGGGGTCGCCAGTGCGATCCGCGCCAAGAGCTCGCCTCAGGCATCCCACGATGGTAGCGAAGTTCCTGCAACCACAACGAAGAAGGGTTAGTACCGCTTATGGCAAAGATCGTTATTGACCCGGTGACCCGTATCGAGGGCCATCTGCGCCTTGAGGTTCAGGTAGAAAATGGGCGCGTGACGGACGCATGGAGCAGCAGCACGATGTTTCGCGGCATGGAACTTGTCCTCAAAGGGCGAGATCCCCGCGACGCCTGGGTCTTCGCGCAGCGCATCTGCGGGGTCTGCACCACCGTCCACGCCCTGGCCTCGGTGCGCGCTGTCGAAAATGCCCTCGGGATCGTGATCCCCGACAACGCCCGCCTGATCCGCAATATCATCGAGTGTACCCAGTACATTCAGGATCACGTTATCCATTTCTACCACCTGCACGCCCTCGACTGGGTGGATATTGTGAGCGCCCTTTCGGCTGACCCGGCGGCAACCTCCGAGCTGCAAAAGGCGGTCTCTCCGACCTGGGCGAAGGCCAGCCCGGCCTACTTCAAGGCGGTGCAGGATCGGCTCAAAACCTTTGCTGGCGGCGGGCAGCTTGGGCCGTTCAACAACGGCTACTGGGGCCACCCGGCCTACAAACTGCCCGCCGAGGCTAACCTGATGGCGGTGGCCCACTACCTGGAGGCCCTCGACTGGCAGCGTGAGATTATTAAGATCCACGCCATCCTGGGGGCCAAAAACCCGCATCTCCAGACCTATCTGGTGGGCGGGATGGCCATTCCGGTTGACCCAAACACCCAGAAGGCGATCAACGACTCGCGGATTGGCCGCATGCGCGAACTGGCTAAGAGCGCCCTGGAGTTTGTCGAGCAAGTCTACATCCCCGACTTGCTGGCGGTGGCGGGCTTCTATAAGGATTGGGCGGCAATTGGCGGCGGCGTAGGCAACTTCCTGGCCTACGGCGATTACCCGCAGAGCAATGATGGCTCAATCGAGAGCCTGCTGTTGCCTCGCGGCGTGATTCTGAACAAAGACATTGGCAAAGCTCCCGAAGTCGTCAGCCACGAGAAGGTGAGCGAGTACGTGACCCACTCGTGGTACACCTACGCGGGCGGTGATGAAGCGGCGCTGCACCCCTTCCAAGGCGAGACGGCACCGAAATATACCGGCCCGCAGCCGCCCTTCGACTTCTTGAACACTGATGCCAAGTACTCGTGGCTGAAAACGCCGCGCTACGATGGCCAGCCCATGGAGGTTGGCCCGCTGGCGCGTATGCTGATCGCCTACGCGGCGGGCAAAGAGCGCCCGAAGGCGTTGGTTGGCCTGGTTCTGAAGACTCTCAACGTCGGCCCGGAGGCGCTCTTCTCTACCCTGGGGCGCACGGCGGCGCGTGGCCTAGAGACACTGCTGATGGCCGAGCAGTTGATGGGATGGATCGGCGAGCTTGAGCAGAACATGGGCAGCGGCAAGCTCGACATCCACAACGGCGAGAAGTGGTCGCCCGGTAGTTGGCCCGCCGAGGCCGAGGGCTGGGGTTCCACCGAGGCACCGCGTGGTGCGCTGGGCCACTGGGTACGGATCAAGGACGGCAAGATCGCTAACTACCAGGCTGTCGTACCAACCACCTGGAACGGCTCGCCCCGCGATGCGAAGGGCGCACGTGGCCCCTACGAGTCTGCCCTGATTGACACCCCGGTCGCAGATCCTGAGCGTCCGCTGGAAGTCCTGCGCACTGTCCACTCGTTTGACCCGTGTATGGCCTGTTCGGTGCATATTGTTAACACCCGTGGTGCTGAATTGACGCGGATCCAGGTAACAAAATAACCCGAGTAGGGGCGTAGTAGTTCACCAGTGATAGCCAAACGTTCGGTTGCAGAGTGATACGATTGCATCACCACGGACACCGGCGCAGAGCGGGAACTGCCACGCCCTTACTGTAAGCGAGGCTCTTATGCGCCGACGAGTCTACATCTGGGAGATTCCGGTTCGCCTGACCCACTGGGTCAACGTCCTCAGCATCGTACTGCTAAGCGTTACCGGCTACTTCATCGGCAACCCGTACCTGTTCATCGCGCCGCGTGAGTCGTACGCAAGTTTCTTCATGGGCACGGTGCGCTTTGTCCACTTCGCGGCGGCGTTTGTCTTTATAGCCAGCGTGCTGCTGCGCACCTACTGGGCCTTCGCCGGTAACGCCTACGCCGACTGGCGCGGCCTCTTCCCCTTCCTCACAAAGGACGGGCGCAAGAATATGCTCCACGCTATGCAGTACTACTTCTTCCTACGGCGTGATCCGCCCGAGGTCGCTGGCCATAACGCCCTGGCTGGCCTGAGTTACATGTTCATCGTGATCTTCTACGGGCTGATCATCTTCTCAGGGCTGGCCCTCTTCGCCCAGCTACACCCGGTTGGAATCTGGTACACGCTCACCAGTTGGGTCTTTGGCTTCCTGACCATGCAGCAGGTACGAATGGCGCATCATATGATTATGTGGGCGCTGCTGATCTTCGCTCTCTACCACGTCTACGTGGCCTGGCTGATTGATATGGAAGAGGGCAACGGCCTGATGTCGAGCATGTTCAGCGGCTTCAAGTTCCTGCTCCGCAACCAGGAGCCCGACTGGATCGAGACATCGCCGCTGATGACCGATAGCCAGACATTCCAGCGCCGCAAGGGGAGCACGGGGAAGGTGCCGGTTCAGGAGGATCTGGGCTAGGCCAGAACACAACGATGTATGAAGTTCTCATTCTCGGTCTGGGCAATATCATTCTGCGCGACGAGGGATTAGGCGTGCGGGCCTGCGAGCAACTTGATGAACGCTACACCCTGGCCGAGGGTATCAGGATTATTGACGGGGGCACCCTGGGGATGCACCTGCTGCCCTACCTTGAGGGTGTGCGCGATCTGTTGATCGTCGACTCCGTACGCGCCGATGGACCTCCCGGCACTATCGTACGATTAGAGGGCGAGGCCATTCCCGCCGCCCTGGCCCACAAAATGTCAATGCACCAGTTTGGCCTCCAGGAGTTGCTAGCTGTCGGCAACATCCAGGACTGCCTGCCCCCGCATATCGTCCTCTGGGGTATGGTGCCTACCGTGATGGAACCCGGACTCGATCTCTCCGAGGCGGTGGCGGCCAACCTTACGGCCCTCGTAGATGCCGTGGTTGGCGAACTGACTGCCTGGGGTCTGCCGCCACGGGAGAAGATTTCAGATGGGTGATGGCAGATGGCAGGTGCTGAGACAAGGTGTCAGGTGTCAGGTGTCAGGCCGAGCGCATCAGAAATCCTTGCAGATGCCTAAAGTGTAAAGTATCTGCGAACCTTGTGCTGAGATCTTATTTTGGAGTGGATGGAGAGGGGGCTGCGATGTGCCTTGGAGTACCCGGTGAAATTCTCTCAATCACGCCTAACGCCTTGGGTATGCATATGGGCCAGGTCAGCTTCGGCGGCATTGTCAAAGAGATTTGCTTAGCCTACACGCCCGAGGTGCAGGTGGGCAACTACGTGATCGTCCATGTCGGCTTCGCAATTAGCGTGGTTGACGAGGACGAGGCCGCAAAGACCTTCGCCTACCTGCGCGAGATCGAGAATCTTAGTGAGTTGGAGATCGCGTAGAACTGAAGATTTAGGTATATCTCTTTAATACCATTAAAAAAAATACCAGCTAAGCTGGTATTTTTTTTAATGGTATTGTTGTGTATGAATGAATTTTAGAGGAATATATCGGGCCGCAGGGCATAGGCCCACCAGTTGTTGAGGATTCCGTCGCTGCTACTCGCCACGCGGGGCAGGTGGTCGAACCACCAGAGGTGATGCTGGCGCATGTCGCCGTTGCCCCACTCTGCGCAGCGCATTGGCCGGGCGGGCGCGCTGAGGTCGGGGAAGGCGTACCAGGCGTCCGCGCCGCAGATCACCTCGCGGCGGTTGCCCCAGTCGTAATCGTGCTGGCTGCTCGGCGCGAAGTGGACATTGCCGCACTCGGCCCGTCCCGGTGCGCTCTGGTCGTAGCGGGTAAATCGTTCCCAGAGATTGGATTCTCCGCGTCGGCTGCGATAAACATGGGACATGATCGACTCGACCCGGTGGCCGAAATTCTCCAGCATGCAGCCCACGTCACGCTCGTAGTTGAACCCCATCACCACAAAACGCCGCCGCGCCCCGGCCAGCCCGGTCAGCGGCGGCGCGTTGCACCAGACCGCCCCGTCGCCCGCCATCTGGCTCTCGTAGTAGC
This sequence comes from Chloroflexales bacterium, assembly GCA_037134395.1. Taxonomy (GTDB): domain Bacteria; phylum Chloroflexota; class Chloroflexia; order Chloroflexales; family Chloroflexaceae; genus Oscillochloris. The sequence continues at coordinate 5,588 of JBAXMH010000020.1, read as the reverse complement.
CGCCGTAGGGGAAGGCAAAGAGCCAGACCTCGTCAATCAGGTCGGCCTCAATCTTTGCGACCGAGTCGAACTGGGCCAGGATGCGTCGGTAGTCAGCCGCATCCGGCTGGTGGAATCCGCTGCGGCGCTGCCATGCGGAGAGGAAGCTTGTATCGTCGTAGCTGAATCCGTCCAGTTTGGACGGGTAACCATCTACCTCGTGACGCTCCACAATGTGGTAGCGGGCCATACCGCCGCTGCACTGGTGCATATCGGCGATATACTGATCCGCCAGATCGTCGGGGTTACTCCAGCCCATGTGTGCGCTGAGGCGCTGATCTCCCGCGATCTCGATCACCGGGTTATGAATGATCATCTGCACGCGCAGCGTGAACGGGTCGGCGGCAGCCCGATCATTGTGCAGCACCTGTGGTACAACCGCACCCAGCCCGCGCCCGAAGAGCCAGTTGAGCATGGGACAGTTCCTCTTTTCACACCCCCCCGGCTAGGATGATTGCACGAGACCAGACCCTACACCCTATCGCTCACAGAGCGCTGATCGACAGAGATCTGGCCTAAAAGCGACTCCATGCGGTCGAGGGCCGTGACATCACCGGCGCGGGCATTGGCAATTAAGAGCCGCATATCGCTGAGCGTATTGCTGACCATGGTATTGGCCGTATGGAGGGCCAGAGAGATATGGCATGCCACTAGCTCTAGCAGGTTAAGCTGGGACGTATTGAAGAGGTGGGTCTGCGTCGTCGTCACCGTCAGGACACCAAGCAATCGCTCGCCCCAGATCAGCGGCACGGCCATAGCGCAGCGAGTACGCACATCATTTTCGCGGCCCTTGAGGGCAAGCCAGCGATGATCGGTATCCGTCTCATCAATGATCATTGGCGCACGGGAGTTAAGAACCAACCCGGCCAGACCATTATCGCGCACCTCGCGGGCACGCTCAGTGCTTGACTGCATCCCATTGCTCAGCGCGAGAATCGGTGTATCGGGCTGGTCGTGGGAGATGAGCAGGAGGCTTGCGCGCTCGCCCGTCACCATCGTTGGCACCTGCGTCACCAGATCCATCGCCAAATGCCGTGGGTCGGAGGAGGCGCTCACCATACGTCTCCCGAAGATCAATAGACGATCAAGGGTATCAGCGTTGGCCTGGGACTGATGGTAGTGCTGATCGAGTTGGCTTTGCAGGGTTGACTGTTCAAGCACTGCGCCGAGGATCTGACCGAGGGCACCGAGCAAGGCGTGATCATCCGTGCTGAAGGGCCGACTACGACGCGCCTCGATCCGACCAATCACCCGCCGCCCGATCATAATCGGCCCACAGAGTAGCCCCGGCTCCTGAATATGCAGGCTGCCAGTACCAGCGGGCACAACGATCTCCAGTTTCTCGGCGTGCAGCCAGTCGGCGGCGAGGTCGCGCAGCATGGGTAGAGGATCAGCCTCGCGCCGACCAGCCATGAAAAAAGCCCCACAGCTTGCTAGCGCCTCACGTAGACGGTAGCTCTGGTTATTGGGCTGTTCCGACGATGCGGTAGTTAATGGAGATGTCATTGGTCTCACGGCGTTCTCGTATAAAGTGATGTTAGGAATGATGCGGTACCTCTCATTTAGATGCCTGTGTTGCAGAGCATACCGCAGTTTCCAAACGTGTCTCGTAAGTAGTAATCCTATTCCTACACAAAATTATTGCACAGGAAAGAACGGCATTCTACACAAGAATTGCTACTATGACGATTTTGTAATCCGCAGGATGACGTATTTTGTATAATTCTTGCCGATAGCGTGTACCTTCCGTGCTGTTCGCGGACAAAACAAAGGGCTGGGAGAGTACGCATACTCTCCCAACCCTTCGTTATTTCTGCGAAGAAAGCCTCAGGCACCGAGTGGCTCCGCAGGCCGCTTTGTCTCTATCGCCAGCACACCGCCGCGATGGAAGGCCAACTGGCCCTGCTCCAGATCAACGTGGATGGTGTCGCCCTCTTTAAACACCCCGCGCAGCAACTCACGCGAGATGGGAGTCTCCAAGAGGCGCTGCACCGTGCGGCGCAGCGGGCGCGCACCGTACACCGGGTTGTAGCCCTCGCTCACCAGATGCTCACGGGCGGCATGGGTGAGGGTGAGGGCGATCTTCTGATCATGCAGACGCTCAACCAGTTCACCGACCTGAAGATCCACAATCCGGCTCAGATCCTCAAAGCTCAGCTCGTGGAAAAGTACGATCTCGTCCACACGATTGAGGAACTCCGGGCGAAACGCCTGGCGCAGCGCCTCGTCAACTTTGCGCCGGGCCTCCTTGAGATCTACATGCTTAACGCCGCCCTTGCCCGGTGCCGAAAAGCCAATGACGCTGCTCCGCAGATGTTCCGTACCTGCGTTACTGGTCATGATGATCACCGTGTTGCGGAAGTCTACGGTGCGGCCATGGCCATCGGTTAGGCGCCCATCGTCGAGAACCTGGAGCAGAGCGTTAAACACATCCGGGTGGGCCTTCTCGATCTCATCGAAGAGAACTACCTGGTAGGGTCGCCTACGGATCTGTTCGGTGATCTGGCCACCCTCATCGTAGCCCACATAGCCGGGGGGCGCACCAATCAGGCGGCTGACCGTATGGCGCTCCTGAAACTCGCTCATGTCAACGCGGGTCATGGCTTCCTCGCTATCAAACATGAACTCGGCCAGAGCTTTGGCTAGCTCCGTCTTGCCGACGCCGGTAGGGCCGACAAAGATAAAGCTACCGATGGGACGGCGCGGGTCGCGAAGGCCACTGCGGGCGCGGCGGATGGCGTCGGAGAGCAAGACAATCGCCTCGTGCTGGCCGACCACCCGTTCGTGGAGGCGCTCCTCCATCTCATTCAGTTTCTCGCGCTCGGTCTCAAGCATACGGCTAACCGGCACGCCCGTCCAGCTCGCGACGATCTGGGCCACATCCTCCTCGTCAACAATCTCATCGAGATTAGCCGACTTGAGCCAGGCATCGCGCCCGGTCTCAAAGTCGTGATGCAGGGCCAAGAACTGCGCACGCAGGATGGCTGCCTGCTCATAGTCACGGCGCGCCCCGGCGTCTTCCTCGTCCTTCTGGAGTTTCTTGAGGGCCGCTTCCTTATCCTTGAGTACCTGGGGCATGGCGAAAATATCAATGCGCAGCTTGGCGCTGGCCTCATCAATCAGATCAATCGCCTTATCTGGCAGGAAGCGGTCGTTGATGTAGCGACTCGAAAGATTGGCCGCCGCCGTCAGTGCCTCGTCGCTAATCGTGAGCTGGTGATGATCCTCGTAGCGCTTGCGCAAGCCGCGCAGCATCTCCACCGTGGTCGCAATATCCGGCTCCTCGACAAAGACAGGGCTAAAGCGTCGCTCTAGGGCGGCATCCTTCTCAATATGTTTGCGGTACTCGTCAATGGTGGTAGCACCCACCACCTGCATGTCACCACGCGAGAGGGCCGGCTTGAGCATGTTTGAGGCATCAATGCTCCCGGCAGCCGCGCCCGCGCCCACCACTGTATGCAGTTCGTCTATGAAGAGGATGACCTTGCCCTTGGCGGTACGCACCTCATCCATGACGGCCTTGAGGCGCTCCTCAAACTCGCCACGGAACTTCGATCCTGCCACCATGCCAGCCAAATCGAGCGCCAGGAGCTTCCGGTCGCGTAGGGTGGGCGGTACATCGCCACCACTGATACGCTGGGCTAGCCCCTCGGCGATGGCCGTCTTGCCCACGCCAGTCTCACCAACCAGCACCGGATTATTCTTGCTGCGCCGCGAGAGAATGCGGATCACGCGGGTGATCTCGGCCTCGCGGCCAATCACCGGGTCGAGCTGCCCGGTCTTCGCCAGTTCGGTCAGGTCAATGCTGTACTTCTCCAGGATCTCGTAGCGGCTCTCGGCACTCGGATCGTCTGATCGCTGAGAGCCACGGATCTCCATCAGCACCTGATAGAAGCGTTCTTGGTCAACATTAAACGTGTTGAGGATGCGCGCCGAGGCACCCTCGCGCTCGCCAGCCATCGCGATCAGCAGGTGGTCAATACCCACATACTGGTCGCTCATCCGGTTGGCCTCTTCTTCCGCCCGCTTCACCAAGCGCTGAGTGCGTGGAGTGACATAGACCTGGTTGCCGAAACCATACTGCCCATAGACCTTCGGCGACTTCTCAAGCTCGCGCTCGACACGCGCCGATACCGTCTCAGGGTCAACATTCAAACGCTGGAGGGCGCGGGTTGTCAGGCCGTCGCGCTGACGCAGCATCGCCAGGAAGACATGCTCAACGTCAAGCTGCGTGTGATGCTGCTCCTGCATGATCTCCTGGGCTGCCTGAAACGCATCCTGCGCCTTCTCCGTGAAGCGCTCAAGTCTCATTGCGGTTCCCTTGTTCACTATGGTTTGTTGCTGATCGCAAAACGGCGCTCGTTGAGGCGGAGCAGAATATACAGATCTGTGATCCCTAGGCGTCACTGCCGCTCAGATGAGCGACGTGACATCCGCCGGTGAGAACTAGTATAGCACAATGGATTCCGGGATTCCGGCCCGTAGTATAAGAATTCTGTATGTAAGGATGACGTTGACGCTCTCTGCCGACTATGCTACCATAGCGCCACATAACAGATGAATATCGCTCGGGGAGCCGGGTTAGTCCGGCTGAGATAGCGGCCACCTATGCCGCTGACCCGTGGAACCTGACCTGGGTTATTCCAGCGTAGGGAAGCACTAGCCGCTCGTATGAGCCGCCGACTCCTCCATAGGTCGGTGGCTCTTTTTGTATGATGAATACGCGGAGCTTCCTCGATTTCATGGCCACAGAAAGACACAGAAGCTCACAGAAAGATTTTTCGCAATACCGCAGAAGTCACGCTGTCATGTCATGCTGAGCGCAGCGAAGCATCTTTCCCGACCCGCTGATAGACCCTTCGCTGCGCTCAGGGTGACATGGGTATTGGATTTGACGTCACAGCGTTACTTCTGCTCTACTGCGATTTTTCTTTCTATGACAAGGTTCGTGGATACTTTACAGTTCAGGCCAGAATGTGGCATCCTAATGCGCTCAACCTGAAACCTGAAACCTCGCACCTGAAACCTTGTCTATGTTCTTCTAGGGCAAGATCTCGTTGTCGTCCTTTTAAGGAGTGTCCAATGAAACGACTCGTCCCCCTAATCGCAATCGTCCTGCTTGCCGCCTGCGGGCAGCCCCGCGCCAGTTTGCCTACCGTTCCGCCGACCACCGGCAGTGTGCCGACAGCCACATCGGCACCCACCGCCACATCCGCCGCTGATAAGACTCTGGTGGTGATGGCCCACGATAGCTTCAGCATCAGCGAGAGCGTCCTGGCCAGCTTCCAGCAACAGTACGGTGTGAAGGTGCAGGTACTCAAGAGCGGCGATGCTGGTACGGCTCTGAATCAGGCAATCCTCAGTAAAACCTCGCCCCTGGCCGATGTTTTTTTTGGCGTGGATAACACGTTCCTCAGCCGTGCCCTCGCCGCCGACATTTTTCTGCCCTACGATTCGCCTGCTCTGGCCAATATTTCAACCGACCTCAAGCTCGACCCAAGCGACCGCCTGCTGCCGATTGACTACGGGTATGTGACGATCAACTACGA
>JBAXMH010000019.1:0-30453 GCA_037134395.1 Chloroflexales bacterium | reverse complement strand
CTTTATACCTCACCCACGCATACCGGCGGTGCGACCGTGGCGGGCGGTGTCGGTGGCGTACGCAGAATCGAAACCGCCGCCCCTCTGGGCGGCGGTTCGGTGCGGTCAGCCTGTGATGTCGGTGCTAATCGTTGCCGTCGTCGGGAATGCCATGCTTTGTGCAAAAGTCATGCCGCCTGAGATCCCAGCCGATGCCCGCGCCGCTCGGGTCATTGGCGATGACCTGAGCGGTAGTGAGGTCGCCCATACTCAGTGCGGAGACGATGGCGTGCGCGGTCGCCTTATCCGAGGTGACATCGTTCACCCTCGTGTCATCTATCTCCCCCGTCTCGGGGTTGTAGCCCCGATTGGAGATGACGGGCACCGAGTCGTAGATATCAAGCATCCGCTTCGGGGTGAGGTTGCGGGGGGGCGTTATCCCTGCGTCGGCGTAGCAACCGAGGAGCGCGTCGGTCACCCCCTTATTCCGTGCGATGCCCGCCGCGTCCTTCGGGTTGCCCATCTGACGCTGGAGCATGGTGGTCAGGACGTGGGTCGCCACCCCGTTGATGCCGCCACCGTAGAACTCCGCACTGTCTGCCACCGGGTCTCCCCCATCGACCTGCGCAAACGCCTTCGTGAGAGCGGCGTGGTTCGCAGGCGAAATCCGGCTCACATCCGGGGCGGACATCGCGGCCGCCCGCCTGACGATGGGGTCGTCGTCACCGCCTCCACCACCGCCGGTGCCACCACCGCCGCCGGTGCCCCGACCCGCAGCGTTACGGATGGCCGCGTTGACCTTCGCCCCGCCGCTCGCCGCCGCGCCCGGGGTCGAGAACTTTCCGCCGTTCCGATACGGATTGAAGCCGCCGCGATTGCCTCCGGTTCGTGCCATGATCGTGTGTCTTTCTCCTGCCGTAGCAGGGATGGTCTCGCGAAGCCAGACGGCTCAATAGCCGTTGATGTCGCTGATGTCCGTGTCGAGAGAGTCGCGGCCATCCGCGAAGGTGTGGCCCTCGTGGCCGAGAAGGAGCGTTGCGGCGAGGTCGGCGCGTCCAAGCTGGAGGGCAATGGCCGCGCCGTGCGCGTTGCGGCAGTGGCGGGCGTCGTCGGTGAGGTCAGGGTCGGCGCACGCATCGAAGATGAGGCGCACATCGCGGAGATTGGACGCAGGATGCGCCGTGTAGCCACTGTTCGCCAGCGCCCGCTGTATCGTGTTCATGACGCCCTGATTGCCGAGGGTGTCCCTCAGGATCGCGCCGAGCGCCTGGGTGTAGGGCATCCCCTCCTGCATCGCAGTGTCAAGGCCGAAGGATGTGAGGTTGTCGCGCTCGGTGTCGGCGTCGTCTTCGTGGGGGGGCGTGCGGAGGTCGAGGGTGGTCAAGGTGAGCGAGGACGATGCCTGTGTCGCCCGGATGCGTGGCACGAGACGACCCGCCGTATCGCGCAGCGGCTCCGGAGAGCCCGTGGGCATCACGTCGCGCCCCGTGGCCGCCCGGATGGCGGCGTTCAGGGCGGCGTGCCCACTACCCGCCCCGAGGCCGGAAGTGGTATAGGTGCCGTTTGTCTGGCGGTAGGGATTGCCCCCGCCGCGATTGCCAGGGTCGCTCATCGCAGTCTCCTCGCTATCCGCCGGTGCGTCGCTCCAGGTAGCGGTGCATCTCGCGCAGATGCGTAAACAGGGTGTCGGGGTCGGTGTGGGGGATCGTGGAGATGGTGGACATAATCGGGCGACGGGCGCTATCCATCAGGCACCCCATCAGCCCGCCGTCCTGCGCCCAGAGCATGATCCCGCGCACCAGGTCGATTCGGGTGGTGGTTACCTGCAGCACCGTGAGGACGAGGGGGTCGGTGGGCATGTCGCAGCTCCCGGATACGCAAACGCGCCATCTGGTCAAATGACCAGATGGCGCGTATCGCAGCTCACCCAAAGATTATACGTGAGAACTGTAACCGATGTGCCCAGCGACAGGAATTCATGCACCTTCGCAAAGAATTCATGCAGCTTCATTTTAGAAATTCATGCAGCTTTGATGATGTACCGACACCATATGAGCGCTGTGCGTCACCTTACACGTCCGTTCTGAGCAGATCTGCGCACACCACAGTCATCACGTCATCTGTTTGTACGACACTATCGAACGGCAGGGAAATACTCAGGGGGGGACACAATGACCTGGCGCAGATTCGAAAGGGAGAGGCGTTTTTTGGCTTTCTGAAGCACTGTGGAGAAACCGTGTACGGCTTTGGGTGCGTTGGCCCGCAGCGTATCATCATGCCCATCGGATCGGGGAGGAGCGATGTCATCCGACGGGCGTTTTACCGCATCAGAACGCCATACGGAAGGTGCACTCATTCTTTTCACGAAGCGGCACTCATTCCTGTCGCTGGATAGATGCGATGAATGTGTCGCGTTCATCCGTTCGCTGGTCAGAACCCGCCTCGGACGGGCGTTTTTGCCCGTTCAGAACGGGCGAACGGGCGAACGGGCGAACGGGCGAACGGGCGAACGGGCGAACGGGGCGAACACCCTCAATGAAGGACGGTGGCGGCAACGTTCTCACCGCGCCGTGTACCCAGAGACGGTGAGAATACGCGATGCGGCCGTTCGCACGGCTCACACGCGCCTCTTCACGTTTTCGTAAACCTGATGTATGATTGATGACGCCGCGCCGGGTTCAACGCCCGACGCAGCCACCTCTCCCGAGTCCCAGTTCGAGAAAGGCGTGCCTATGGTAGCACGTCACACCACGAAGGGAACACCCTCATGTCCGGCGTCACATCCAAAGACACCTCTACCCCCACCACCCGTAAGAACGCGCCCCTTGAACCCGGCGGATTCTCTGGGTTCTCTGTCGGTACATTCGGCCTCGTCGTCAGCCTCATTTTCTGGATCATCGGTGCTCGCTGGACAATTGACGGACTGATCGTCATTTTCAACACCATTCTGAACTTTCTCACGATCCCATACCAGGCTCATGTCCCGACCAACTACATCATTTACGGTCTTCTGTGCCCGGTGCCCATTATCCTCTCGGCTGTGGAATGGCGGTTTCCGTTCGAGCGGGTCGGTGGGGAATGGTATTTTGCCAAGCTAGGTGCCTGGGTCGTATGGGCTATCGCGGGAGGATTTGACCTTTACACCACCTATCTGGGCCTTGGCGTAGACCCCGGACCAGAGTCGGTAACCTTCATGCGCGAGCTTTCCGCCAGTGGATTTCCACGCATCATAGCTGCATCCGCCTTGACCGTTGGACCTGAATGGCTTGGCCGTGGCATGCTGACCATACTCAGAAAGGTATTTTCCGGTAGGAAGTGAGGTTTGATATGCTCCACGATCTGCTGAACTCTGTCGCGCTGTTTGCGCAGACAACCCGACCAGGGGGCGACTTCTCCTTTGCGGATGTCCCTTACCTCCTCTTTGGCATCCTCCTGATGGCAATTGTCATCGGAGTCTCTCAGCATTTCTGGAGCCCAGAACGCGAGCGCGAGGCGGCGCAGCGGAGTCAGCGAATCCCGGTACCGCCCCACCCCGCCCCAGTGATCGACCGGGAGCCAATAACTCAGCGAAGCCCCGACCCCTCCCCCGAGCCACCGCCGCACCCGCAGCGCATCACGGCGGCAGAGCGACGGCACACCCTGGTGGTCGGCAGCGAGGGCGACGGTAAGACCCAGACCCAGATCGCCTTCCTTGTCGGCGACATCCGTCGCGGCGAGCAGGTTGTCTGGGCATCCACCAACCTCGCCCTCTTCCATAGCCGCGACCAGCAAACCGACCTGCGCCCCCTCGCCCACCTGTTTGAGTACACCAGCGAGCGGCAGGAGATTATGGCCGTTCTCCAGTGGGCCGCTGCCGAGATTGACCGACGCATGCCCATGTACAAGGCCGACATGCCCCACGGCGACCCGGTGATCATCTACGTGGACGAACTCGGCGGACTTTATCGCGATTTCGGCGATGTTCTGGTGCGGGCCATGCGAACCATTGCGGAGCAGGGCCGCAAAGTAGACGTGTTCCTCTTCCTGGTCGCCCACAATACGCTCAAAGAGTCCACTGGCCTCGACCTCGCCCTCAAGGCGCTCTTCAAGACCCGGCTGCTCGGCAACGTAGACCAAGCCACATGGACAGCGATGGTCGGGCCAGGGATCAAGCTACGCGGCGTGCCGGACGGCCAGGGTCTCTGGCATCAACCCGATAAGCGCGGCAACGTCTTCCCCGTCACCGTCCACCGACCAAGTGCGCAGGACATCGCCCGGATCGCCACAACGCGCCCTCGGAACCGACCATCCATCCTCGACACGGCCCAGCCCTACCGCGAGGAACTGGCCATCGAAAAGCTCGTCGCAGCAAAACCCGGACTGCCGGTACCGCCGATCTGGGAGCCCAGCGAACTCCACCTCCAGGTCCAGGAACTCGTGCAGGCAGCGATGCCGGAGATCATCCGCCTCATGACGGACGAGGGACTCTCTCTGCCCAAGGCACAAGAGATGACCCAGACCTCAAACCGGGCGATGGCACGACGCCTCGGCCTCGGCTCCAACGGCGGCGTCGCTGCGGTGCGGATCGGCACGACCATCAAGGAGTGGGAGATCGAAGGCGGCGTACGTCTCTTCGACGTACCGGATCTCTCTACAGATGATCGAGAAGGACAGGTAGAACACCTGACTCCTGCCGCCTAACACACGACGACGCCCCCGAAATATCGGGGGCGTCGGAGGGGCAAAGCTGTGCTATAATTGCCCGCGTACATTGATAAAAAAGAACTCAAGAGTCCATCCATCGCTTAGTTTTCCCGTCTAGGATCGAAGCGACGAGCGGATCCTCTTGAGTTAGAAGCACGACAGGATCGCACAAATAACGACCACATCGTCACCGGATCGTACTCAGATATGACGCTGCTGTCAAGTACGGCGATCCTGTTCCGCCATACCCTCCGAGGGTATGAACGCAGGAGTTATCCATGACTATCTCACCATCGCTCGCAGGTCTTCCCGTTCCTACCCATGCCACAAGGAACGAGCCGCTCGTTCACGCCCTCGTCCACATCGTGATGCCCTCCGAACAGCGAGCGACCCACCGCACGATCACACCATCACCATCAAAGATTTCCGCCCCCCAAACACGCCAGAAACAAGCACCTGGGCCGTCGTGCGACGAACAACCATCGGCCAGACCGTCGCCGGATACCGCAACGACGACAGCAACGATAGCCAGAGGGCCACCGCGACACGACAGTGACGACAATAACAAAGCCCTGGCGTGAACCAGAGCTTCGTCCGTGTCTATCAGTTTTCGATGTCCGAGACTCGCGATCAACGAGTTATTCGGAGAAAAGTACAGCCATGTCTGATTATAGCATACCCATCCCGCCATACACTTCCTATCGCCACGGAACACCCTTAGACATCAAGGAGAAGAGCCGCATCGTCTGGCATGCGTGCGTGTCTCCTGCACCGCGATTCCTGGTACGCCATACCCTCCGAGGGAAGGCCGCAGGAGTCATCCATGAATAGCGCACCATGGCTCGCCGACCGCTCCCAGACAACATCCCAGGCCGACCCTCCACCCTTTTCCGCCGTCCCGGAAGAGTTGCGCACGCGCCCCCAATGGGTCATCTGGCGCTACGGCCCGCCCCGCAATGGGGGGAAGCGGCCCAAGATGCCCTACAACCCCCTCAGCTTTGCGACGGCCAGCGTCACCGACCCCTCGACGTGGGCCACCTTTGACGAGGCACTCGCGGCGCTGAAAAGCAAGAGCGGAGCCTTCAACGGTCTCGGCTATGTCTTTAGCGCGGACGACCCCTTCACCGGCGTGGATCTCGATGGCTGCGTGAACGGGGAAGTCGTCACCTCCGAAGCACGTGATCTCATCACCACACTGCTCGGTGCCTACGTCGAGTTGAGCGTCAGCGGAAACGGCATCCACGCGATTGTGCGGGCGCAGCTTCCTGGCCCCGGACGGCGTCGCGGCGCGGTCGAATGCTACGACCGCTCCCGCTTCTTTGTCGTCACCGGCCACGCCCTCTCCGAACCGGGGGCTATTGCCGACGCGCAGGCCGTCATCAGCACGCTGTACGCCGAACTGGGCAACACCTCCGGCGAAACTAAATCATCGGGTGCCTCGACCTCCCCATCTGCCCCGGCCCCCACCTCCACCCCCGTCTCTCTCGACAATGGCTATGTCGAGTGGCTCTCGAAGAACAAACACCGCCTCCTTGACCCCAAGGGCATCCCGTTTGGGGCAACAGCCCAGCTTCGCGCCCTCCTGGAGCGCGACGAGCTGCCCCCGGCCCTTCGCGCCAAAGGGGATAGCCCCAGTGAGCGCCGTGCCCTCATCGTTCGCCAGCTCGGGCGAACGGGGTATATGCCCGAAGAGATTTATGTCCTGTCGCTGCATCTCTGGAATCGCCACGGCTATGCCAGCAAACGAGCGAAGGACATGATCACCGATGTGATGCGCCTCATCACCGCCGCCGACCTGAAGCCAGAGAAATACAGCCGCTACAGCCTGGATCGCCACAAAGCCTATGTCCGAACCCGGCCCAAGGGAAACCTGCCTACGACCCCTGAGCCGCCCGCGACCCCGGCCCACGTTCCGACACCGCATCGCGCCCCGTGCAGCTCAACGGCCTACCTCGACGTTCTCCAGCGCCTTGAGGTCGAAGGCGTGATTGCGGCCCCCCGGCGGGAGCGGGCCGACGTGGCCCAGGTCAGTCTCAAGACGGCCCAGCGCATCGAAGCACGGCTCCAAGCCGAAGGCGTCTTGCAGATCGAGATCTACAGCCAGCCTCACACGAAGGGGCACCCCCGTGCAAGCCTCATTCGTATGACACACCGGGAATCCCCCGACCCCACCCCCGCCCCCCTCATAGCAGAGGAAACCACCCCCAATAGCCTCTCTCACACGGAAGATAGCAGCGCGGATGCCTCTGAAAACACCCCCACACACGGAATCACCCCGAATGTCCACACCACACCGAAGGACACCGTTGCCCATGTACACACTACAATCAAAACAGCGAAACTGAGCATTAGGACGGCCCAAACCGATGTTTGGGCCGTAAATTTCGCTATAAGGAAGAGGGGAGAACACAGTGTGTGTGTGCGGGGGGGGGGTGACGCGAGCGGCGCGACCGCCGCGACCGCCGCCCCGCACACCCCCTGTGCGGCAGCGGGTTCGCTATCGGGGGACGTTTCCCCGATAGCCTCTGCTGTGGTGCGCAATCTGGTGAGAGATGCGCTTGACGCCTACGGGACGAGCGGCGGGAAAGCCGCCTTTCGTCGGGTAGTCACGCATCTGAAGACGGTGGGGGGGTGTGAGGTGAGTGAGGAGGCGATTGAGCGTGTCTATCGGGTTGAGCTAGAGCAGCGGCGGCGGGTGCGTGCCGACGCGGCGCTGCGGGTGCGGGTGGAGGCGATGAGCATGGGGCAGTGTGAGGCGCTGTTGCGCAGCTTGGCGAACCGTATGGCGTCGGATCGGGAGCTGGCGTCATCGTTGGAGAGGCAGCCTTTTATGCGCGACCCCCTCACGGGAGAGGACACGGAAGTGCGGCGCAGCAGGATGACGCCTGCGGCTCTCCGGGCGCGAGCAGGTATCTGGTCACGGCAGTATGATATCGTTGCAGAAATTCACGACGTGCGTCGTGCACAGTGCGCCAAGGAGTGGGAGGCGGCCCGGGCCGCAGCCACCGTGGGTAGCCTTAATGACATGATGCCTTCGGGTGAGGACGTGCCTATTCTCTCCCCACCTGCCGCTCCTCTCGCGACGGCTGATGCGATAGCGGCCATGCTATCAGCACTGCCCGATGCGTGGGAGGATGTTCAGGCGCTTATCCTCGCAGCAGGCATCAGTCGGCGCTCGATGGTCACGCCCGTATGGAACGGCACGGCAGCGGCGGCTCGCCTGATGGTGGCACGGCGATTGGTCGAAGCACAGCAGTATGCAGATTGAAGCAGTGCGATCGTGTTGCAGACACTCACGACGTGCGGCTTGCACATCACGCCGAGGCGGCACGGGCCGCAGCCACTGTGAGCAGCGCACAACGCTGTTATCGGGCCAGCACGAGGCCACGCTGCTCTCTGGTGGCCCTGGCTCCGTCTGAGGCAGAGTCGAGGGCGCATTTGCACCCTCAGCAGAACGTATACTGTATCTTGTCGTTTATGCTGTATCGAATTCAGATCACGTGTCCCACGTGGACACCTGATCGAGTGAGTACACAAGAGCAGCATGCCTTACTGGTGCAAAAATACGTGACGAGCGTCTTGCACATCAGGCACGTTGGCGACAAACCACTATGCTATACTGTTTCGCAGCATACACAAAACCCACTCGCCGCCGCCAAAGCACAGAGTGGGTTCTGATACACGTTCTTTTTGTGTGGTGTGCAGCACTATTGTAGCACTCCCCGTGCGAACCCCGCAAGGATTGCTCATGGCTTTGCACCCGCGCCGTGTGGGACAGCGGTCGCTCTTATGCGACCGCTGCTCCCCTGAAGAGGTTACGATGTTCCCACGGTCTGGGGCGCGTTGGTCACGTTTTCCTTCTGCGATGACATCCGTGCCGTCTGGTGTGCGATGGAGGTGATGCTTCCTACCCTCATCGCCCAGCTCCGCGCTGCCGTTGGCTACCTTGGTGAGCGCGACCAGCATGGCTGGTGGCAGAGTATGTTCCTGAGTGCGGGCAGCATCCCCTTTCTCACGCCGGTGTGCGGACGAACCCTCGTCCTCGCCCGGTGCGTCGGCACGACCCAGGCTGCTGCTCTGCGACACGATGAGCGTATCGGCGTGGGGCGAGTCTTTCACCTGTTTCGTCTGCCTGAGGATCTGGAGCAGACTATTCACCACACGCTGCAAGACCCCACAATCGCGCCACATATCGCGGCACTCATCACACGCCCGGACGCCGCCCTGTCCTATCTCCAGGATGAGGCGCAGCGCACCGAGGGCGGCGGTGTCGGCCCGACTCGGGTTGGTGCCGTTCACGCCGTACACGAGCGCACGTCCTGGCGCATGGTCGCGGCGCACTATGCCCACGCCTTCTGCGCTCAGGTTCAGGTCTATCCCTACTTCACGGAGCAGCCATGACGGTGATGGTCGCACGCGAGAATGCCTACACGGTTCGGCTCGCTGCCGGCCTTGGGATGACGGAGGAAACCGTTATTCTGCTCGACCTTTGGCAGGAGGGGATGGATACGGCGGCGCTCACCCGTGCCGCTCGCGAGTCCGGTCGCTTCCCCGGAATCTCGGCGAGTCGCCTGGGCAACCTTGTCTCTGATGGTTTTGCTCTCCGCTACCTTGTCTCGCAGGGTGCGCCTGCTCGGCTCCTTAAAGCCGTCCAGCCGTACCTGTCTCGACGCGAGTTCGAGCAATTGTTGTTTCTCTATACCTGCCGCGCCCATCCCATTCTCGCCGACTTTGTGGGTGAGGTGTACTGGCCTGCCTATGCCGCTGGCCGCGTGCGCCTCGATAACGGAGAGGCACGCCAGTTTGTGACCCACGGGAACCAGGAAGGTAAGACGACCACCCCCTGGGCGGAGAGTACCATCCGCCGTGCGGCGGGCTATCTCACCGGCTGCTGCGCCGACTTTGGCCTCTTGGAGCGCGGTAGGCGGACGGAGCGGCGTATCCTGACCTATCGGCTGGAGCCGCGTACCGGGGCGATCCTGGCCTACGAGCGCCACTTTGCGGGTCTCGGTGACAATCGGCTCATCGCGAACCCTGACTGGGCGTTGTTTGGTCTGACCCCCGAGGATGTGTTAACCGAACTGAAGCTCCTCGCGCTCAAGGGCCAGCTCATTGTGCAGACCGCCGGCCACGTGACCCAGATTAGCTGGCCCTACACGACGATGGATGAGGTCATTGATGCAATCGCTCACGGCCACCTTTGATGAGGTGATGGCGCGGGTGCGGCAGGGCCGGGATCTCGGCCACGCCAGCTTCGAGCCGGTCTACTATCTTATTTTCCACCCCCGCCAGATCCTGGACGTGAAGCGTGAGCTGCCTGCCTGGACGCATCGCTTACGCAATGAAGGCTGGGATGTCCAGCGATTCTCTATCGCGGAGCATGTCTCCGCCATCCTTGGCACGGCCCCCTTGCGCACACTCTGGCTCACCGCCGACCGCAAGGCACCGCTCGACTGGGATAAACCCAACAAGTCCCTGGCGAATGCGCTGACCACGGGTGCCGATACGCTTCAGGGGCGACTCAAAGCGCAAATGGAACACCTGTGGGAACATTCCAAGGCCATCATGCTTGTCACCGATCTGGAGGCGTTGCACCCTTACACACGCATCGGGGCCATCGAAAGCCAACTCTACGGCTCCTTTGTCGCCCCGACCATCTTTCTCTATCCCGGCGAGCGCACCGGCACGACCCGGCTCAAATTCCTTGGCTTCTACCCTGAGGATGGCAACTACCGCTCGGTTCACGTCGGTGGCTAACGCAGAAGGACATCGCCGCAATGACCGCTATCAAAAACCTCTTTGACCCATCCAAGGACATCTACCGCACCATTGAGAAGGTGATTACCTACGGCGCGTCGCAGGAGTCGCGGCTGCGAGCGGAGATCACCGAGTATGTGGTCACGGCGCATATCGAGGAGCAGTTCGAGCGATTGCTCTCCCGCATGCAGATGGCGATGGATTCTGGGGGCGGCAACGAGGTGGGGGTCTGGGTCTCCGGCTTCTACGGATCGGGCAAGAGTTCCTTTACGAAGTACCTCGGCCTGGCCCTTGATGCGCGGGTCAACGTGGACGGGACGCGCTTTCTTAAGCACCTTCAAGATCGCCTGAATACACCCCAAACCCGAGCGTTGCTCACGACCATCACCAGCCGCTACGCGACGGCGGTGGTGATGCTTGATCTGGCGAGTGAGATGCTTGCCGGGGCCACGATGGAGGACGTTTCGACGGTTCTCTACTACAAGGTACTCCAGTGGGCGGGCTATTCGAGCAACCTGAAGGTGGCCGCCCTGGAGCGACGGCTCAAGCGAGATAATCGCTACCCGGAGTTTCTCGACCGTATTCTGGCCCACACGGGCGTTCCTTGGCCGGAGGTCAAGGACGATCCGCTGGTGATTGATAGTCTCATCCCTGACATTGCCCACGCCCTCTATCCGCAGCTCTTCACGTCATCGGCGGCCTTCACCACCGAGGCGGGCGACTTCGTGCGCTTTGAGAACGAGCGGGTGCGCGAGATGATCCAGATCGTCCGCGAACATACCGGCACGCCCTACATCATCTTTATTATTGACGAGGTTGGTCAGTATGTTGGTGCCCGCCCGAACTTAATCCTGAACCTGGATGGTTTGGCCAAGAATCTCAAGGAGATTGGCGATGGCAAAGTCTGGATTATGGGGACAGCGCAACAGACACTTACCGAGGATGATGAGAAGACGGCCCTCAATTCGCCCGAACTCTACAAGCTGAAAGACCGATTTCCGATCCAGATCAACCTGGAGTCGAGCGACATCAAGGAGATCTGTTACCGCCGTTTGCTCGGCAAGTCGCCAGACGGCGAGCAACACCTGGGTGCCCTCTTCGATCAGCACGGTCAGGTTCTGCGGCATACGACCAAACTCCAGAACGCGCCGGTTGCGTACAACGCGGAGTGTGATCGCCTCTCGTTCGTCAATCTCTATCCGTTTCTGCCGTCCCACTTCGAGATTCTGCTCCGCTTGCTGGGTGCCCTGGCCAAGTCTACCGGCGGTATCGGCTTGCGCTCGGCGATTAAGGTCATTCAGGATATTCTGGTCGAGGGGCCAGCCGGACGCGACCCGGTGGCCGATCAGCCGCTTGGTTGGTTGGCGACGACGGTGACGCTCTACGATGCGCTAGAGCGTGACATCCGCCGGGCCGTGCCGTCACTCCACAAGGCGGTTGATCGGGCCAAGGAGCGATTCCCGGAGAGGCCGGTTCACCAGGGCGTCGCCAAGACGGTCGCCATACTCCAGATCCTCGCTAGTATGCCGGTGACGCCACAGAATGTGGCCAGCCTGATGCACCCGGCGGTGGATGCGCCGTCGCAGCGTGACGGGGTGGACGCCGCCATCGCGGATCTGACCCATGACTCGTTTGTGCCTTTCGGCGAGAAGGAGGGCAATCTCTGCTTCTTTAGCGAGAAGCTGAACGAGATTGACCAAGAGCGGCTGCTCTTTCCCATCCGTGGCCCCGATACGCGCCGCATCCAGAGCGATGGACTGCGCGAGGTCTTTAGCCCGCTGCCTACCGCTCGCCTAGAGAACACGTTAGTGGTCACGGCGGGACTCAAGTCGCAGATCGGCTCCCAAGCCGTGAGTGTGACAGGGGAGCGCGAGACGATACAACTGGTCGCGGAACTGGTGGCCGCATCCGAGTATGAAACCGCTCGGTCACGCCTGGTGGCCGAATCGCGTCAGTGCTCGGCCCAGCATACCATCTTCGTGCTGGGGCGGGCCGCGTCGGAGGTCGAGTCGCGGGCGGCGGAGATCTCGCGAAGCGAGGCGATCAATCAGAAGTACCGCAACGACCCCGACAAGGAGGTGCAGGACTACTGCCGGGCGCAGCAGGCCCGCGCCGACCGGCTCAAGAGCGATCTGGAGCGGCTGATTCGCCGCCAACTGAGCCAGGGTTCGTTCTTCTTCCGGGGCGGGCAGGCGGCGGTTGAAAGCCTCAACTCCAACCTGCTCGATGCCGCGAAGATCTATCTGGCCGATGTGGCTGCTCAGGTTTACGACCGTTACCACGAGGCTCCGGTGCGCGTCGAGACGGGCCTGGCTGAGAAGTTTCTGCGCGCCGGGAACCTCAAGGCGGTAACAGTGGCGATTGACCCGTTGCAGTTCGTCACGGTGACGAGTGGCCGACCTTCGATTGACACCAACCAGAAGTCCCTGGTCAGTATCCGTGACTACCTCCAGCAGAATGGCACGGTGGACGGCAAGCGCCTCACCGACCTCTTCACCGATGCGCCCTTCGGCTGGTCGCCCGACACGCTGCGCTATCTGGTGGCGGCGCTGCTGGTGGCGGGCGAGATTACCCTGAAAGTGTCGGGCCGCGAGGTGACGGTGAACGGTCAGCAGGCCATTGACGCCCTGCGTACCAACCAGGCGTTCAAGACGGTGGGCGTGGCTTTGCGCAACGAGCGACCCTCGAATGAGGTGCTGGCCCGCGCCGCCGAGCGGCTGACCGAGATCATCGGCGAGTCAATCATCCCGCTGGAGGATGACATTAGCAAGGCGGCCACGCGCCACTTCCCGACGCTCCAGCAGCGCTACAGCCCCCTGGCGGTACGCCTGGAATCTCTCGGGCTACCGGGGGGCGAGACGGTGCGCGCCCTCAGCCAGGATCTCGCCGATGTCCTGCTCACCGATGCCTCCGACGCGCCGCAGCGACTGGGCGGCGTGACATCAGCCCTCTACGAGCGGCTGCACTGGGCGCGTGCGGTGGATGTGGCCCTATCCCACGGGCTAGAGGCCACCGTGCGCGACCTTCAGCAGCACCGCCAGACGATTGCCGCCCTCCCCGCCAGCGGTATTCCGGGGCACCTACGCGACGACCTCGCCGAGGATCTCGCCCTCCTGGGGCAGCGGCTGGCTGATGAAGGCTTCGTTCGCCATGCCGCCGACCTGCGCAGTACGCTGACCGCGATCCGCACCCGCGTCGCCACGGCGGTCTCTCAGTTGGCCGCCGCGCAGGCAGTTGCAATCCGCGAGGCCCAGCATAATCTTCAACAGCTTCCTGGCTGGCCAGAGCTGAACCAGGAAGAGCAAACGGCACAAGTCGCCACGTTCGACGCGCTGACGGCCAACGCCACGGACGACCTGGCGGGCCTGCGGCAGCTCCTGAACCGCGAGTTCGAGTTCCAGGAGCGCGTGCGCCAGACGAAGCACGGGATTGAGCACCTGGCAAACCAGCGCAGGGCAGACCGAGAGTTCCTGGAGCGTGAGCGCCACAAGAAGGAAGCACGCGAAGGCCACGATCCGGTACGACACGCCATCTCTATCCCGGCGCGAGTGCGCAGCGCCGAGCGACTCAACGCGCTCATCCAGCAGCTTGAAGCCCTGCGCAGTGCGTTCGCCTACCCACAGACACATGATGTCGAAGTGACGATTGAAGTAGTCAGTGATCAGTGATCAGTGGTCAGTAGCTAGTAGTCGGTGGTCAGCGAGGGGAAAGAAGAACTGACTACTGACTACTGACTACTGATCACTGACTACAAAGGGTATCGCGATGACAAAGGTGCGAACATATCAGGAGTTGATTGCTTGGCAGAAGGCGATGGATCTCGTTGTGGCCGTATATGAGCAGACGCGAGCGTTTCCCAAAGAAGAGACCTATGGCCTAACGAACCAGCTTCGACGTGCCGCCGTTTCTATCCCATCGAACATTGCGGAGGGGCAAGGCCGAAACTCAACCAAGCAATTTCAGCATTTTCTCTCGATTGCGTATGGCTCACTCCAAGAGGTCGAGACCCAGTTGCTCATCGCAAGACGGCTACAATACCTCACCGCCGAGCAGACAGATCCGTTGCTCCTGCAATGTGCCGAGGTCGGGCGCATTATTAACGGTCTTGTACGTAGCTTAGGTCAGTAGTCAGTGGTCAGTGGTCAGTTGTTAGTTCTGCATTGTCTGCGCAGCTCTTACTGACCACTGACCACTGACCACTGACTACTGACCACTGACCACTGACCACTGACTACTGACCACTGACCACTGACCACTGGAGACTCCAAAATGCCCTTCGACCAGACCACCCGCAATCGCCTGGCCCGCTTCGTCGGTGATGCCCGCGACCTGCTGACGGCTGAGTTTACCCGGCAGTTTGCGCAGGATTACGGCATTGATTCGGCCAGTGGTGAGGTGGCGGATCTGAGTAGCCTGATGGGCAAGAGTGATGTGCAGTACCAGACGGCCCACCTGCTCCGCGAGACGGCTCAGCACTACCTGCCCGGCTTCGCGACGCGGCCCGCCCGCGAGTGCCGCGACATCCTTGACCGCATGGTGCGCGAGCAGGCGTTCACGGTTCTCAACCGGCTGGCGGCCCTGCGCATGGCCGAGTCGCGTGGCCTGCTGATCGAGTCCCTCGCCGCTGGCTACCAGTCCAAGGGCTTCCAGCTCTACCACCGCATCGCCGGTACCTCCCTCGGCGAAACGGGCGACGCCTACCGCTGGTACCTGTTCAGCCTCTTCGACGAATTGGCCGTGGATCTGCCGGTACTCTTCGCCCGCTTCGCCCCCGAGGGCCGACTTTTCCCCGGCGAGACGGCCCTGCTCCTGCTTCTCGGCATGATCAACCACCCCGATATTTCCGACCTCTGGGCCGAGGACGAGACACTCGGCTGGATCTACCAGTATTTCAATAGCCAGGATGAGCGCAAGGCCATGCGCGCCGCATCAGCCGCACCGCGCAATAGCCGCGAGTTGGCGGTGCGCAACCAGTTCTTCACCCCGCGCTATGTGGTCGAGTTCCTCACCGACAATACCCTCGGGCGCACCTGGTACGAGATGACGAAGGGGCAGACGGGGCTGGTGGAGAGTTGCCGTTATTTGGTGGTCAGTGATCAGTTGTCAGTTGCCAGTGATCAGTTGTCAGTTGCCAGTGAAGGCAAAGATGACAATGCCAAACTGACCACCGACCACCGACCACTGACCACCGACCACTGATCACTATTAAAGACCCACGTGGCATCCTGATGCTCGATCCGGCCTGTGGGTCAATGCACTTCGGTCTCTACGCCTTCGACCTGTTTGAGCGGATCTACGATGAAGCCTGGGAGATTGAGGCCGAGCGCGGCCCGTCGGCTCTGGAGCGTGTACCGATGGACGCTCCGCTGCACGAGGTTTACGCCTCGAAAGAAGATTTTCTGCGCGACGTGCCCCGGCTGATTGTCGAGCGCAACATTCACGGCGTGGACATTGACCCGCGTGCGGTGCAGATCGCCGGGCTTTCGCTGTGGCTGCGTGCCCAGCGCAGGTGGCGTGAGCAGGGTGTCCGCGCTCAGGATCGGCCTGAGATCACGCGCTCAAACATTGTCTGCGCCGAGCCGATGCCCGGTGATACGAACATGCTGAAGGAGTTTATCGCCCGCCAGCTCGCGGCTACGCCCGAGGATCGGGCGATTGGCGAGATGCTGCCGCCGATCTTTAAGGCCATGACCCTGGCGGGTGAGGCGGGTTCGCTCTTGAAGATTGAGCAGGAGATCGCTGGGGTGGTCGAGGCGGCCCGATTGCGCTACGAGCAGGCGATCTTGCAGCAGCGCAAGCAGGGCGACTACCTGCCCGGTTTCGCCCCCGAGCGCGATACCACGCTGTTTGACCTGATCGATCTGCCTAAGCCCGAGGAGTTCTGGCCGCAGGCCGAGGGCCGTATTTATGCGGCATTGGAAAGCTACGCCGGTTTTGCTGAGGGCGACGGGGCGTATCGCCGCCGCCTCTTTGCTGACGACGCCGCCCAGGGCTTCGCCTTCATTGACCTCTGCCGCAGGCGCTATGATGTGGTGCTGATGAATCCGCCGTTTGGTAGCCCTTCAAACTTTTCGGCCTCAGTACTATCCAAAGATGCTGCTGGGAATATGTATCCAGCGTTCGTGCTTCGTGGTATGGAAATATGCATTGGCCTTGTAGGAGCAATTAGTGACCGAACTTTTATCGTTCAACAGTCATTTTCTAAATTTAGAAGACGATTAGTAAGTCGGGAATGGGGTTTATTTGCTCTTGTGGAACTTGGCTGGGGAGTTCTTGATGATGCAGATGTACAAGTTGCCATGTATTTCTTGGGGAATTACAATCTAAATACACACCTATTTACGAAAATACGAACCGAAAACAATATAGGAGAAATACCAGAGTATTTGCAGTCAGATATCCTGTGGAGAGTACTCTCTCAGGATGTTATGGATAAAATTCCCAATCAGGCTTTTGCCTACACACTCCCTGATGTTTACTTGTACTCATTAGAACATCATAGTCGATTAAGTCAACTATCTGAACTACCAAGAGGTTTAGGGTCAAATGATGCAGACCGAACTTACAAAGCTTGGTATGAGGTGCCCATAACTGATATGGGCGAAAACAAGAAGTATCGTAGTCTTTCGAATGGTGGCTCAGTCTCACCATTTTTTCGTGAAACGGCTGCTGTAGCCGAATGGATTAGACGTGACGGAAAACTATTAGTCGAGGAGGGTTATTCAAAGGAAAATCTTGCATACGATCAGAAGAACTATTCTCAATATTTCATTGAGGGGCTTTCCTTTTCAAAGCAATCCTCTGTGTTTAATGTTGCTATTTTAACGGAAGATTCCATACCGACACGTGAAGGCAAGGCAATTCTTCCGAAGAACAGAGCTGATACACTCTTACTTCTTGCATACCTGAATAGTTCTTATGTTCGGTATTTTGTCGACGCTACAAACGGGTTGCATAAACAAAGTGGTCCGGTAGGAATGACTCCTGTACCTCAATTTCCTCCACTATCAAAAGAGAAGTTGTCCCAGATAGTATTGACAATATCGTGCAAGCTGATGTCAACATATAAGGGTGATGAGGCGTCTCGGTATTTCGTGATGCCTTTCATGAATGAGGGCGTAGACGTAGAAAAAATATCATTCGATGTCGATTTAGCGCTGGAAGAAATAGATGAAATCGTATTCGATGTACTTCAGGTTCCTAGAACAGATCGCTTGATCATAAAGAAAACACCCAAACCTGCTGCGTCTTTCTATAACTCAGCGAAATTTGATTGGTTTGGGTACATTATAGGTGTACTCTATGGCCGCTGGGACATCCGCTACGCCACGGGCGAGCGATCCGCGCCCGAACTGCCCGACCCCTTCGCGCCGCTGCCAGTCTGCCCGCCGGGGATGCTCCAAAACGCGCAGGGGCTACCGGCGGTACCGGAAGACGTACCGGCAAGCTACCCGCTCCGCATCTCCTGGCATGGAATTCTGGTAGATGACGCAGGTCACGCCGAGGACATCGCGGGCCGCGTGCGCGAGGCCATCGGGGTCATCTGGGGCGAGCGGGCCGAGGCAATTGAGCAGGAAGCCTGCGAAATCCTGGGCGTCACGTCTTTGCGCGAGTATCTGCGGCGACCAGCAGGCTTCTTCGCCGATCACCTCTCGCGCTACTCCAAGAGCCGTCGCCAAGCCCCGATCTACTGGCCCTTGGCCGTGGGCAGCAATTACACCATCTGGCTCTCCTACCACCGCCTCACCGACCAAACCCTCTATCGCTGCGTCAACGACTTCATCGATCCAAAACTGAACATCGTCAGTGGTCAGTGGGCAGTGATCAGTCAGAAGTCAGAACGGACAGCCAGGGAAGAGAAGGAACTGGAGCAGTTACGCGATCTGATCCGCGAACTCACCGAGCTACGCGCCGAAATCCTGCGCGTGGCCGTCTTCTGGAAACCCAACCTCAACGACGGCGTGCAGATCAGCGCCGCGCCGCTGTGGCGACTGTTTTCGCACAAACCGTGGCAGAAAAAGCTCAAAGAAACCTGGGAGAGCCTAGAGCGCGGCGACTACGACTGGGCGCACCTGGCGTCCAGCATCTGGCTCGCCCGCGTGCGTGAAAAGTGCATAACCGACAAATCCCTGGCCATCGCCCACGGGCGGGAGGTGTACGTGGATGTTGCGCCGCCGAAGGCCAAACGCGGCAAAAAGAAACAGGCACCCGAGGACGAGGGAATGTTTGAGGGGGAGGAGAGAGATCGTTTATGACCCAAACGTTCACATACCCAAACGTCACCGATGAACTCCTTGATGATCTCGTCACACGGATCATGTCGGTTGGGAATCCGCTCAAAGTGGTTCTTTTCGGCTCGCGTGCCCGTGGCGATGCGCGGCCCGACAGCGATCTCGACATCCTGATCATCGAAGAGTCGGATGCGCCGCGCTATCGGCGTGCGCCCAGCTACTTGCGTGCGCTCGTCGGGCTATTCCCGGCAAAAGATGTCGTCGTCTGGACACCTGCGGAAATCGCAGAGTGGGCCACCGTACCAAATGCGTTTATCACGCTGGCATTACACGAGGGGAGAGTGCTGTATGAGCGACCCGGCTGATCTGGTGCGTGGTTGGTTCCGCAAGGGTGACAGTGATCTCCACGCAGCGCGGCTGCTGACCGCCGGTGGCGAACCGTATGACACGGCCTGCTTTCATGCCCAGCAGGCAGCAGAGAAGTATCTGAAGGGCTTTCTTGCCTCGACAGGCCAGCCCTTCCCGTTTACGCACAACCTTGAGGAGTTGGAACTTCGCTGCCTCGCTGTGCAGCCAACGCCAGATTTGACGGGCATCAACCTGACAATTCTAACGCCCTATGCCGTACAGCTTCGCTATGATGCGAGTTTCTGGCCTGACCAAGCCACTGCACAGGAGGCTATCACGCTCGCTGAGCAGGTGCGTCACGCCATTCTTGCAGTGGTTCCACCTGAAACGCACCCATGAGCATCGCAACCTTCATCCCGCATGACCTCTTCTCGTCGAGAGATATGCCCATGCTCACCAGCACCGACATTGAAACCGCCCTACGCAGCGCCCTGCCGCCTGAGTTACACTCGCATCTGGCGAGCATTGCCCAGATTCTCCAGGCAGCCGCGAGCGGCGAGTTGAGCGAGCTACGCGCCGAAATCCTGCGCGTCGCCGTCTTCTGGAAGCCCCACCTCAACGATGGCGTGCAGATCAGCGCCGCGCCGCTCTGGCGACTGTTTCCGCACAAACCGTGGCAGAAAAAGCTCAAAGAAACCTGGGAGAGCCTAGAGCGCGGCGACTACGACTGGGCGCACCTGGCGTCCAGCATCTGGCTCGCCCGCGTGCGTGAAAAGTGCATAACCGACAAATCCCTGGCCATCGCCCACGGGCGGGAGGTGTACGTGGATGTTGCGCCGCCGAAGGCCAAACGCGGCAAAAAGAAACAGGCACCCGAGGACGAGGGAATGTTTGAGGGGGAGTAGGATGGGTCAGGATCTCTTCAAAATTACTATTCGCCCCCATATGGCCGACACCAACTCGTGGCCCATTGCCATCGAGCATCGCTCGGGCAGCGACCACCTCCCGCTAGGTGTTCAGGGAAGCCTGAGCCTCGATCTGATCACACTACGCGAGCTTGCCCCCGACCGGCGCGCCTACGGCACCATGCTCGGACAAGCTCTCTTTCGAGATGGAGTCCTTGAGGTCTTTGTCGCCGCCCTGAGCTGTGCCCGCGAGCGACTTCACGTTCGCCTCGCTATTGAGGATGTGTCATTGCGCCACGAGGTGGCATGGGGGCGGCTCAGGGTGCCCATCGACGGTGTGTGGTGCTACCTTCATCTCAACCAGCGTCTGGCCGCAGCACAGCTTATCACCAGCCGCTCGACACGGGCATTCCCTCCCATCCCTACGCATGATCTCGCGACACTCATTGTCGCGTCCAGCCCGACCAACCTTGTGAACTACCGGCTTCACTCCTTTGATGCTCAGGCTATGGCTGTTCGTATCCAGAACACGCTGAGCGGACGACATACGATCTCTCTTGTATCCGGTGGTGCAAAATCACCTTCACTCGATATGATCTGCCGCCACCTTACCGAGCGCCCATACCCATTGCTGCACCTGATCTGTCATAGTCGGTTTTCCAACGACCAGAGCGATACGATCCTCTACCTGGAGCATGACGATGAATCCGGTAGAACCGAGCCAGTGACCGGCACACGCATGATCGAGCGACTGTCGCAGGTAAACAACCTGCCCTACCTGATCTTCCTCGAATCCTGCGAAAGCGCTGTCGGCGACGCGGGATGTGCCGTGACGGGGCTGGCCCAACGCCTTGTTGAGGTGCTGGGTATTCCAGCGGTCGTAGCAATGAGTGACCGGGTAAGCATAGAGAGCGCTGATATACTGGCAGTAGCATTCCACCGCCGCCTCCTCACACACGGTGCCCCCGATCTTGCCCTTGGCGAAGCTCTCACCGAGATTGCGGAGCAAGCCGATGTGCTGGTACCGACATTGTTGACCAGGCTTGATTCTCCTGAGCTTTTCCCTTGTGTCCCCACTCCGCCGCAGTTCCTTACCAGCGCCGACATTGAAGCCGCCCTGCGCAGCGCCCTACCGCCTGAGCTATACCCGCATCTGGCGAGCATTGCCCAGATTCTCCACGCTACCGCGAGCGGCGCGATCACGCCCGACATAGCGGATACTCGCCTGTCCAGGGAGTCTGCGTTCACCCCCATGCTGCGCGAGTTGGCGAAGTCGCAGACTGCGCCAGGCAGTGCACTTGTCTCTCTCGGCCAGGACTCACAGCTCGGCGATGTCGGCATTCATGACATTGTGGGGGGCAGCCTGATCAACCTCACGATCCATAACTATAGCGAGGTTAGCCGTCCAAGTGGGCTTCCTCCCCATCCTGTGCTGCCTCCCCATCCTGTGCTGCCCCCAGAGTATTCATTGGCTGACGCGCCACCCCCGTTTGAAGAAAGCGATACTGATGAGCCAATCGCGACGTTTATCGCTGGCCCGCCGATCATGCACCCCAGGGCATTCTTCGGTCGCGAGGCGATCATCCGGCGCATCTTTGGTCTGCTCAAACGCACACCGCTCCAGAACGCCGTAATCATCGGCCCGCGCCGCAGCGGCAAAACTTCGCTTCTCCACTACCTACGCACCGTCACACAAACGCCCATCGAGCGACTGCGGCCCGGCCAGCGCAACGACTGGCTCGACCGGCCCGAGCGCTACCGCTGGGTGATGGTCAATTTCCAGGACGCACGCCTGAGCCGCAAAGAAGGTCTCCTGCGCTACATCCTCGCCGGTCTCGGTCTCAGCGCCCCCGAACCCTGCACGCTGGATCGATTCCTCGATGTCGTCAGCAGTGGCCTGCGCAGCCCAACCGTCATCCTGCTCGACGAGATCGGCAAGGCGCTTCAGAGCTACCCCGACCTCGACGACGACCTCTGGGAGAGCCTGCGCTCGCTCGGCCCGCAGGTGGGCGGCAACCTGGGCTTTGTGCTGGCGACCCACAGCCCACCCACGGCGCTGGCCCACGATAGCGGACACAGCTCGCCCTTCTTCAACATCTTCGGCTACACCACGAACCTGGGGCCGCTCGCCGATGCCGACGCCCGCCAACTGATCGCCAGTTCGCCCGTGCCCTTCGCAGAAGCGGATGTGGCCTGGATTCTGGAGCAGAGCCGAGGCTGGCCCATCCTGCTCCAGCTCCTCTGCCGCGAGCGGCTGGACAGCCTGGAGGCGGGGGAGAGTGGCGAGGAGTGGCGGGACGGGGGGCGGGAGCAAATGGTGTCGTTTCAAGGGCTATTGAACCAGTAGGGCCAACCTGTGAATACGCGCACTATTTCCATCGGCATCATCGGCGGTATCCTCATCGCGTTGGCACTAACACTACCCTGGTATTTTGTGCTGCCGAGCGCATACACCACCGTATGGCCGGCCGTCCCCTCCGAGATGGGTCTCATTGGCTACGTGCTTGCATGCCTGCTTACGCTTGCCGCTGGGTATTGCGGCCCGCGTTGGGGATGGGCCACCACCGCTCGATCCAAAGTCGGTCTCGGTGCGGTCACTGGTCTTACCGCCACCGTGGTCGCGTGGCTGCTGATCGGTTCGGCAACGGCTGGCGTCTTGGGCCAAGATTCCCTCTTGCGTTACGGACTGCGGTCTGCGGAGGAACACCAGATGCTGATTCTGCTCGCTGAGGCGATTGTCAGGACGGTCTGGTTCATGCACCTGACCTTCTGGGCCATGGCCGTTGCCGGAGGCGTGCTTGGCGCTGTGGGCGGTGCCGTCTATGCGCTCCACGGTGCGAAAGTATGGGGCAGACCACCACGGCCAACTCATCCAACGATCTGGTTAGCAGTGTCAATGACAACCTTCCTCGTGGCCATAGTCTCGATGTCTGTCACGCTAGGAATATATGCTCTCCTGGAGCAAAAGGTACATCAGGTTGTTGCCCGCGAACACTATCACGCGATCCTCCCGACCGAAGGGATCAGCCTTTTGCCCTCGCTCACACTGTTGGGTGTGGTGTGTGTCACGATTTGGTTAAATTGGCATCATGTTGCGCTGCGCCGCATGCACCCGATCCTGAGGTTACGCCGGAATATTCGTCCGGTGATCGCCATTACGGTCGTGTTATCGCTCTTGCTCGTACTACTGAGCGCCCTGATTGATCCTCAATTTGTGGTGCAAACCTTCTGGATTGCGGTCGTAGGCCCCATCGCAATGAATGTAATCGGTGCCTATACGACATTTCGTCGTACCGCTACGCCACGCCAACAGGATGAACCCCTACCCATTTCAGGGAAAGACTGGCTAGATTATGTCTTACTGGCATGGTTATTTGGTGCGTCCTTTATCGTCGTAGGTGTGACAGGAGTCGCGTTGGCGATCGTTACTATCGCCATTCCCTACATAGGTCCACTGAGCGGCGTCCTCATTGACCCCGTGACCCACATAGAATACAGCAATGAACAGATTATCCGTGAC
This sequence comes from Chloroflexales bacterium, assembly GCA_037134395.1. GTDB lineage: Bacteria > Chloroflexota > Chloroflexia > Chloroflexales > Chloroflexaceae > Oscillochloris. Next base: position 7,030 of record JBAXMH010000019.1, on the reverse strand, counting down.
GCATTCCTGTGGCCAATCGGGTTCAATCTTATCATTATGTCTGCAATAGTCCTCTCCGTACCATTATTTATCCTTTATCGGTACATATATCAACGTGTAACCAAGCAGATTGACCAGTCAGATGAGGTACGTGAAGCTATTCGCCTCATGCAAAGCTGTACAACCGTTGCCGAAATCAGTGCGATCCATCATGCATTAGGTGAACGTGCTGGCCATGACACAACAAGCGCTATCGTGCGATCCTTCTGCCGTATCAGTCTGGATAGCGAGGCGGCACGACAACAGCAGAGCAGCTTCAACCAACGTTTGGCATTGCACGCCGTTGAAGCGACGCTAGACACCTTCACCGCCGATCTCATCCGGAGCGGTGATGACTACGCCACTAATTTTGCTCCAGTGGCACAAGGGTGGAGAACAGTCGTTGCCACGTATCTCCTTGATCTGACTACGGAGGTCGAGGCCCGCCAGGAGATCGACTCGCCCTACATCATCGGCGTGCCGCTCACCGCACAGCAAGAGATCTTTATTGGGCGCAGCGACATCAGCACGCGCATCGAGCATCTGCTGCTGGATCGGAGACGGCCACCGCTGCTGCTCTATGGCCAACGTCGCATGGGCAAGACCTCGCTGCTCAATAACATGGGCCGTCTGCTCCCCTCTACGATTGTTCCACTCTTTGTTGACTTGCAGGGGCCGGCTTCGCGCTCGAACGACCATGCGGGCCTGCTCTACTATCTTTCCCGCAGTATGATTGAGTCGGCCCGCCAGCATCGTCAGCTTCAGTTACCGCCATTGGCCCGCGAAACGCTGGATCGCGATCCTTTCGGAATCTTCGATGAGTGGCTGTCCGAGGTGGAAAAATCTCTTGGCGATGCATCGGGCTTGCTCATGCTTGATGAGTTCGAGGTACTCGATACAGCAATCTCGCGTGGACGCTTTGACGAAGAGAGTGTCTTGGGCACGCTACGGCACATCATCCAGCACCGCCCGCGCTTCAAAATCCTGTTGGCCGGTTCGCACACGCTGGAGGAGTTTCGGCGCTGGTCGAGCTACCTGATCAATGTCCAGGTTGTCCAGATCGGCTATCTTCAGGAAGCAGAGACCATCCAACTCATTGAGCGCCCAATCAAGGACTTCGCACTGCGTTACGAACCAGAGGCCAGCCAGCGCATCCTGGCCCTCACGCGGGGGCACCCGTTCCTGGTGCAACTGCTCTGCGCCGAGGTGGTCGCACTCAAGAACACCCATGAGCCTGCCATCCGCCGTCTGGCCCGCCTCGCCGATGTCGAGGCAGCTCTGCCAGAAGCCCTGGCCAGCGGCGATATGTTCTTCGCTGACATCGCCCGGAACCAGATCGATGCGCGCGGTCTGGCACTGCTTCGATGGATCGCTGCTCATCGCGAGGGGGAGATTATGGAACGAGAATCGCTGCTTCAGCACGAACCCGATCTCGACGTGGTGCTGCGCCCGCTGATGCAGCGCGATTTGATCGAGGTGGCGGATGGCGGCTATCGGTTTCAGGTTGAACTCATCCGACGCTGGTTTGCCCAAGAATCGGGAACACTATGAGCATCGCAACCTTCATCCAATCCCACATCCTCCTCCCGCGCCTCCAAACAACCGGCGTCCTGGTGGTCTACGACCCGGAGCGGCGCTACCGTGAGCTATGCCTAGAATTGGACACGGAGACGCTCTCGGTGGTGAACGCCTCCGAGAGCAGCATCGAAAGCCGCGAGATGGCGCTGTCCGCGCTCCAGATGCTGGGCGTACCGGGCAGTTCGCTGACGGGTCTGCTGGTCTATGTACCCGCCGCCCGGCCCCTGACCGATGAGGCGTGCCAGCGCGATCCCTTCGCGCTCTACGGCGTGGCCGGTCGGATCTTTCCTGAGGGCGACGGCGATACCTACCTGAGCCTCTGCCTACGCGCCCGCGCCGACCACAGCACCGAGATCCGCCGTATCTTCGACCAGAACCCCAACCCGCCCTTCGCCGTGATTGACGCGGTTGGCGGCGGCGCAGGCTGGCCGAACCTCCAGACCGCCCTCGGCGTTGAGTCGGCCCGCGAAATCCTCGCCGCGCTTCTGGCTCCCACGGATTCGCAACAGGCGGCCCTCAAGACTCAGGATGCCTGGGCTGTCGAGGTCAAGGAACTGCTCCCCCGCGCCCTCGGCCACACACTCGTGACCCGCGCCAAAAGCTGGTCGCCGATTGCCGATGAACTCTGGCGCTTCCTACTTTTTAGCGAGTTTTCCTTTGACCTGCCGGTGGATCTGCCCGCCAGCCTGACCAACGTACCCCGTGCCCCGGCGGAAGCCCGCCCGCTGGTGGAAGATCTCTGCGAGCGACTGCGTAACGACCGGCGCACCCAGCCGCGCTATATCGAGCGGGCCGAGGAAATCGAGGCTGCGCTGGGTCTGCGGGTGGCCTGTGCGCAGATCACGGATCTGGGCGAGCGCGACACCTTTCCCTTCGAGGAGCGCACCTTTTTCGCCCAGGCCGTGGACGCCCTCAAACGCGATAATACCGACCGTCTGCGTGGCCTGCTGGCCCGGCACAGCCGCTCGGTCTGGGTCGGTCGTGGCGAGAACCAGACCCAGTGGCATCTGCTCCAGGCCGCCGCCCGGCTGATCGAATCCTGCGACGACACCGAGCGCCAGGTACCTGACCACAGCCGCAGCCAGGACGCGCTGCTCGACTTTTACCTCTTCACCGTGCGTGAGGTAGACCGGCTCCAGCGCGAGATGGAGCAAGCAGCCGGCGACTACATGGACGCCGACGGGCAGATGGACGCGGTGATCGTTTTGGCCCGCAGTACCTACCAGAAGTTGGCGAACCGGATGCAGAACCTCTTTCTGCGTCACCTGGAGAAAGTCGGCTGGCCACCTGCTGGTCGGCTGGCCAACGCCGACGTATTTGACCGGGTGGTCGCCCCGCTGCTCCAGGAGAGCGGGCGGCGCGTGGCCCTGCTCCTCATTGACGCCCTGCGCTACGAACTGGGTGTGGAACTCCAGCACCAACTCGCCGAAAGCAGCCCCACCGAACTCCAGGCCGCCTTCGCGCACCTCCCCAGCGTGACGCCCGTGGGCATGGCCAGCCTGCTCCCCGGTGCCGGTCAGCACCTCCGCCTCACACGCACGGACGGCGGGATGGGTGTGGTTCTTGGCGACCAGGCGCTCACCACGGTGAGCCAGCGCATGGAGGTGCTGCGTAAACGCTACGGCCAGCGATTCCACGAATTGGCCTTGAACGACTTTGTTAAGAGCAAGCCGAATCTACCCGCGACGGTGGAACTCCTGGTGCTGCGCAGTAACGAACTGGACAGTAACTTCGAGGCGAACCCGGAGGCCGCGCCGAGCCTGATCAGCCGCACCTTTCAGCAGATAGCCGGTGCCATCCACAAGCTGCGTGGGCTGGGTTTTCAGGATGCGATCATTGTCACCGACCACGGTTTCTACCTGAACAGCGCCGCCCGTGCGGGCGATGTCTGCGCAAAACCACCGGGCAACTGGATTACGATCCACGAGCGCATCCTGCTCGGCAGCGAGGCGAGCAACGCCCACAGCCTGGTACTCCCGGCGGATACGCTGGGCATTAAGGGTGATTTTGATCAGGTAGCCCTGCCCCGTGCGCTGGTGGCCTACCGGGCCGGGCAGTCCTACTTCCACGGCGGAGCCTCACTCCCGGAAACCATCGTACCCGTGATCAGCGTGCGTATCCAGCCCATCGCACCAACGCTGAGCAAGGTGCCCACGGTGACGCTCACCTACAAGCGCGGGGCGCGGCGCATCACCACCCGGCTGCCCGTCGTTGAGATCGTCGTTGACCAGGGCGACCTCTTCTCGCAGGGCGAGCCAATCGAGATCCTGCTGGAAGCTCAGGATCGCAAAGGTGCCGTCGTGGGCGAGGCCCGGCCCGGTGGCCTGGTCAACCCGGCCACCAAGATCGTCAGCGTCACGCCCGGTGAGACCGTGGCGGTCACGCTGAAGATGAGCATGGAGTACGAGGGCGCATTCACCGTCAAAGCCCTCGACCCGACCACGATGACCATCTACAGCAAGCTCGATCTCGAGACGGATTATACAGTGTAGTGAAAAGCTCTATGGACACCCTCGACACGCAGTTGCTCGCGACCTTCGACGGCAAGGTGGTGCGCAAAGACCTCCTGCACCGCATCAAGAAGGGCACCAACGTCCCGACCTTTGTGCTGGAGTTTCTGCTGGCCCGTTACTGCGCCAGTGACGACCCCGCCGAGATTGACGTGGGGATGGAGGCCGTGGTGGCCACCCTCCAGGACAACTACGTCAAGCCGGACGAGGCCAACGCGGCGCAGTCGAAGGTGGCGACCAAGGGCAAGCACCGCTTCATTGATAAGGTACATGTGCGCTATGTCGAGAAGGAGCGCCGCCACTGGGCGGCCCTGGAGAACTTCAATTCCCAGCGCATCGCCGTCGCGGAGCGCTTCTACCGCGACAATAACCGCCTGCTGGAGGGGGGCATCTGGGCCGAGGTAACTCTGGCCTACAACGAGATTGACGACGATGACTACGCCTTCTACATCGAAGAACTGCGGCCCATCCAGCTCAGCCGTTTCGACTTCGCGGGCTACGTTGAGGGCCGGAAGCGATTCACCCGTGACGAGTGGCGAGACGCCGTGATGCGCTCCGTGGGATTAGAACCGTCCAAGCTTACCCCGCGCCAGAAATTGCACTACGTCGCCCGCCTCGCCCCGCTGGTCGAGCCGAACCTCAACTTTATCGAACTGGGGCCACGCGGCACCGGCAAGTCCTACTTCTTCAGCGAGTTCTCGCCCTACGCCACCCTGGTCAGCGGCGGACAGGCCACCAAGGCGACCTTGTTCTACAACAACGCCCGCAAGCGCATCGGACTGGTGGGCTTCTGGGACACCGTAGCTTTCGACGAGGTTGGCGGGATTACGATCAACGACCCCGACACGCTCCAGATCATGAAGGACTTCATGGCCAACGGACGTTTCTCGCGGGGGGTCGAGGTCATCGCCGACGCCAGTCTGGCCTTCGTCGGTAACATTGACCAGTCGGTTGATCAGATCGTCAATTCACCGGAACACGATCTCTTTCTGCCCTTGGCCAAAGAATTTGACCTGGCCATCCTCGACCGCTTTGCCTGCTACCTACCGGGCTGGGAGATGCCGAAGAACAGCAGCGAGTACCTGACCAGCGCCTACGGCTTCATCACCGATTATCTGGCCGAAGCGTTCCACCCCCAGTTCGCGCATACTAACCGCTACGAAGAGGTGATATACCCAAGGCTAAAGCTCTTGGGCTTCCTGCTTCATCGACTCGTGCCAGCCACAACGGTTGGGCTTACCGGGTCTCCACAGGCGTTTTGTGTCTCGGCGTAGCCCGCCGCGACATGTCTACCAGCAGAACGTGTGTGACCAGCTTGGTTTTCGCAAGGACACAAACGCCTACGTCTACGACGGCAGTATACCAGGTTATTTGTTCTATTGCAAGCGGTTTGCGGCACGAGGAAGCCCTATGGCGAAGCTACAGCTAAAGCCGCTAAAGCGGATGAAGCCCTTATAGCCCAGGGCTGAATACCCCGTAAACTAAATCTTCTTGTATTTTCCTGCTGTGTCGCGTAGACTGGCAGCATGAAGAAACAACACCTCACCTTGACCGAGGCTGACCGAACCACGTTGGAGTCCTTGCTTGCGAAAGGAACCTTGGCGGCAAAAACGTTCAAGCGTGCGACCGCCTTGCTTGAGCTTGATCGGGGCAAAACGCTCAGGGCCGTGGCTGAGACCTTGGATGTGGACGACAGCACGGTGGCCGCATGGCGCACTGGCTATCGCCGAACGGGGCTGCCCTGTCTTGATGATCGCCCACGTCCAGGGCGTCCCCTCCGTATTGATGGCGTCCAGCGAGCCAAAATTACGGCATTGGCATGTAGCGATGCCCCTGAGGGCCATAGCCGGTGGAACTTACGCTTGCTGGCCGAAAAAGTCGTCGAAGCAGGCTTCTGCGATGCCATTTCCCATACCATGGTGGGAAAGGTATTAAAAAAAACGAGTTAAAACCTCATCGAAATCAGACATGGTGTATTGGGCAACTGAATGCACAGTTTCTCTCACACATGGAACGCATTCTGTGGCTCTATGCACTCCCGTATAATCCGCAGTATCCGGTCGTCTGTTATGATGAACGCCCCTGTTTTCTGATTGGCGATCTGCTTCCACCCCTGCCAATGCAAGCGGGCAAGGTGCGAAAAGAGCATTATGCCTATGAAAAGCACGGTTCATGTGCGCTCCTGGCGGCCATTGAACCCTTGACGGGCCAGCGATTGGGCCAGGTACACCCGCAGCGTACCAAGCGGGAATACATGCTGTTCTGTCAGGCACTCGCTGCAACCTACCCGGATGCGATCAAGATTCGCCTAGTGCAGGATAATCTCAACACCCATAATGCCAGTGCCTTCTATGAACATCTGCCGGCCGACGAAGCCTTTGCGCTTGCCCAACGCTTTGAGTTCTATTACACCCCCAAATCAGCCAGTTGGTTGAATATGATCGAATGTGAGTTTTCGGCCATCGCGCGCACGTGTCTGCATCAGCGTATTCCGACCATTGAGCAATTACGTACCTCCGTCCTCACCCTCCTCGCGGAGCGCAGTGCCAAGAAGCTCAAAATTCACTGGCAGTTCTCCATCCAGACGGCGCGCACGAAACTGAATTCCCACTACGAGCAGGTTCATGCCGCTAACGCAAAATATAAGGAAACTTAGTTTACGGGGTACTGAAGCTCCTGGGCTTTACGGGCTATTTCTGTAATGGATGGTGGGAACGTGTCATGGGTCTGCGTAACATGAGAGTAGAAGACTCACTAAGGGGGAATTTTGCAGATCCCCAATAGAGCAAAATATAACAGTGTCGCCATCGTACAGTCATCCCGTCTCTCCGATTATTCCACGCCCGGCTGCGGGCCAGAAAGGGAGTAAAGGGCAGGAGAATACACATTCTCCTGCCCTGTGGGCGAGAATACCCCTGATAATG
>JBAXMH010000018.1:0-30601 GCA_037134395.1 Chloroflexales bacterium | reverse complement strand
TTCCGGATGAGACGGCGCGTGTCGCGCACGCGGCCTTCCCCAAGGGCAATGCCTACATGCGCGTGCGTGACGCCCTTGGCCCCATCTACACGAACCCGGACTTTGCGGACCTCTTCCCCAAGGAAGGTAGCCCCGCCGAGGCCCCGGCCCAGCTCGCCCTCATCACGATCATGCAGTTTGCCGAAGGCTTGGCCGACCGCCCAGCTGCCGATGCCGTGCGCGCACGCATTGATTGGAAATATGCCCTGGCCCTGGAGTTGACCGACCCCGGCTTTGATGCCTCGGTGCTGTGCGACTTTCGTGCCCGCCTCATCGCCGGTGGTGCGGAACAGCGGCTGTTCGAACAAATGCTGTGCCTCTTCAAGGAGCAGGGCCTGGTGAAGGGCAAAGGCCGCCAGCGCACCGATGCCACGCATGTCCTCGCCGCTATCCAGGTGCTCAACCGGCTGGAATGCATCGGGGAAACCCTGCGCCAGGCCCTCAACCGCGTGGCGACCAGCGACCCGGCCTGGCTGCAAGCCTGGGTGCCCGCAGACTGGTATCCGCGCTACGAACACCGCATCAACGAGTACCGCCTGCCTCGCGCCAAAGCCGACCGCTATGCGCTGGCCGAAACCTGGGGGGCCGATGGACGTGAGCTGTTGACCCGGCTCTATGCGCCGGATGCCGACCCGACGCTGCGGGAGTTGCCTGCCGTCCAGACGCTGCGTGCGGTGTGGCTCCAGCAATTCTATGCGGTGCCGTCCGATGCGCCCATGCGCTGGCGGGTGGCCACGGATCTGCCGCCGGCGCCGCAGTTGATCTGTACGCCCTATGATGTGGACGCCCGCTACAGTAAAAAGCGCGAGACCGCGTGGGTCGGCTATAAGGTGCATCTGACTGAGACGTGTGACGACAACCGCCCCAACCTGATCACGGATGTGACCACGACCCCGGCCACCACCGCCGATAGCACCATGCCGATCACGATCCAGCAGCAGTTGGAGGCGCGTGGGCTGGCCCCCGCCGAGCATCTGGTCGATTCAGGGTATGTCTGTGCGGATAATCTCGTGGCCAGCCAGCAGGCAAAGATCGACCTTGTGGGCCCCCCGCCACCCGAGCCGGGCTGGCGGGCCAAGGCGAAGGAAGGGTTTGCCGGTTCCTGCTTTGTCCTCGATTGGGACGCGGAAGTTGCTACCTGTCCGCACGGGGAGACGAGTGCAACGTGGCGCGCTGGCAAGGACCACGATGGCCGGCCATCGGTGGCCATCCGCTTTGCCAAGGCAACCTGTGCCGGCTGCCCCGACCGGACGCCGTGTCTGGGCACGGCCCAGGGGCCACGTTCCCTGCTGGTGCATGAGCGCGCGCCGTATGAGGCGCTCCACGCCGCCCGGCAGCGCCAGCGCACCGATGCGTTCAAGGAGGTGTATGCCGACCGGGCCGGCATCGAAGGCAGCTTGTCGCAAGGGGTGCGGGTGAGTGATATGCGTCATTCCCGCTCCATCGGCTATCTGAAGACCCGCCTGATGAACTTTTTGGTTGCGGCGGCGCTCAACTTCCTGCGCGTTGCGGCGTGGTTAGCGGAGACACCACAGGCATGTACCCGCATCTCGGCCTTTGCGCGTTTGGCACCGGTCGCCACATAAGCCTCCCGCACAGTGGGAGTTTGCCAGCAGTATCTTGCAAAGTCCTCAGATTGCTGCCCGCTCCCCCACCCCCAGCCCCTCCCCCACGCGGGGGGAGGGGAGCCGGATCTCTTTCTGGTGCGGGATACCCCCTCTCCCCTGGTGGGAGAGGGGGCAGGGGGAGAGGGGGGGCACTGACTTTGCATCAGCCCTGGGAGAGCAGCCGGATGCTGCGGGCGCGATAAGGCCCAGGGGGCAAAGGGTGTCGTTGGTGCGGGCAAGGGTGCCTACATCGGGGCAATCGCCGCTATGATCGCGGTCGCGATGTCGTCTGGTGTCATGCCGGGCGACTGTACGCTGAGTGCGTGGTAGTTCTCTGTGATCCGCTCCAGCAGCGACTCACGCCGAAGATCTGCGCCACGAACTGCCTGCTCCAGCACCCTGATCGCCGTTGCTGGAAAGATGGTGAAGTCGCCAGAGAGCGTCAGATCGTCAATCTGCCCCGCACGCAGCCGGGCCGTCACGCGGATCAGCCCGCCGGGTGCTTTGTGGGCAGCCTCGACCACGCGCACATCTTCGTGGATCTTGATGCCGTCGCGCCGTAGCCCGCCCTTCTGGTGCAGCCACTCGTCGGTGACAAAGCGCGCATCTAGCTCAACCGCCAGAGACTCCTCGTCGGCACTGAGTTGGCCAGGCACAATCTCAACGCCGAGGGCGGCGGCGCAGTTCTCCAGGTAGGACGTGACCACTGCGTCACGATCTGGCATCTGCCCAAGTTCGCGGCTCATGGTGGTCATATAGTCTTGCAGACTCTGAAAGATCTTGTCGCGCATCTTCTCGGACGGTACCTTGAGTACCTGCGCCATGCTGGCCATATCGAAGTCGAACATCAGGCTGCCGACCATCACCTCCGCCTCACCGACGGCCATTGCGCCCGTGCCGCCAATTTTACGCCCACCGACCTGAATATCGTTGAGCGGACGGTGGTAAGCGGCGATCCCAAGCTGTTGGTAGGTCGCGACGAGCGGCTGGATGTAGCGTGCGAAACGGTCATCGAGAGCTGCCGGTAGGCTATTCCGGCGGAAGATCCACTGGGCAAAAACCTGGTTCTGGTCAAGGTAGACTGCGCCGCCGCCAACCTCGCGCCGGTAGACCGGCAGCCCGTGGGCCTGACAGTAGGTGAGGTCTACTTCTTGCTCAAGCTCCTGGTGGTAGCCGATGCAGACGTAGGGATCAATCGGGGCAACGAGGATGATGGTGTCGGGCGTGGTTGGGCCGAAGGCGTGGGCCACGGCGTGGTAAACCGTCTGTGAGCGCACGGACGGTACGAGGCCAAGATCAAGCAGGCGGATGGGGAGTGTCATCGTCGGTTAACCCTTCAGCAATCCGCGCTGACGCCAGTCGGTGACTGATTTGGTCAGCCAGGGCTGGAGTTCAGCGCCCGAGATCAGCCCAGCTAGGTCGCGTGCGGCGTCCTCCGGCTCGATCAGCAGGAGCCATGCTTTGCCGTAAGGATCCTGGTTCAGTAGCCCCGGCTGACTCATCACATCGGGGTTAATCTCAATCACCAGACCGCTGATCGGAGCCTTGAGCGGGCCGACATACTTGCCAGCCTCCATCGTTCCGAAGGGCTTGCCCTTGGCAATAGGTCTGCCAGCCGGCTTGAGCCGGACGGCGCTGATCGTCCCCGCCGAGCGCTGGGCCATGTCATCAAGCCCGACCCAGGCGCGTGTCCCATCCAGGCGTACCCAGAGGTGATCATCGGGTTGGTAGTACAGATCGTCGGGAAGGGTAATACCGTCGTAGTGTGCCATAAGAACCTCTATCAGGGATCACATCAATGTCCGGCCCTCACCCCCCAGCCCCCTCTCCCATCAAGGGAGAGGGGGAGTCGAGCGCATTCTGATAAGCAATCTCCCCTCTCCCCTTGTGGGAGAGGGGCAGGGGGAGAGGGGCCGAGATCACCTTTATCGGCTATGTATCCAGCGCCCTGGCCAGCAATTCTACAATGTCCAGCACGGCCACGCCAGGGGCGCTGCGCTCGGCCCCTCGGCTGAGGGTGCGGACGCACTGCGGGCAGGCGGTGATGATCGTGCCCGCGCCGGTCGCCGCCAATTTATCAACGGTTGTCGTCGCCACCCGCTGACTGAGGGCCGGGTCAACCATCTCCATGTCGCCGCCGCCGCCGCAGCACATCCCGCGCTCGCGCCGCTCGTGGACCTCGATGAATTTCAGGCCGGGGATGGCTGCCAGCAGTTGGCGCGGGGCTTCGTAAACCCCGCCATTCCGTGCCAGGTCGCAGGGATCGTGGTAGGTGACGGTCTGATCAAGCTCGTGCAGGGGCAGCCGCCCCGCTGCCGATAGCTCGGCCAGCAACTCGGTGGCGTGCAGCATCCGCACGCCGGGGAGGTGGCGGGCGTATTCTTCCTGCCACATGAGCCGACAGGCGGGACAGTTGAAGACGATGGTGCGGGCCTCGCGGGCGCGCACCTGCGCGAGGTTGCTCTCGACCACCTCATGAAACCGATCCGGCATTCCCGCCACCTGAAGCGGAAATCCGCAGCAAACTTCGTCCCCGCCCAGGATGGTGAAGTTTACCTCGGCGGCGCTCATCAACCGCACTAGCGACTCGGCAACCGGCTGGACACGCGGCGAGAAGGCGGTTGAGCAGCCGACGAAGTAGAGAACCTCGGCGGTCTCGCGCTGATAAAGGTCGGCTGGCGCATCGTCCATATACTCGGCCCAGCCCGCCCGCTCGTCGTTCGGGTAGCCGTAAACATTTCCGGTGTTGGCGACATTGGCCTGGGCCAGACCTAGCCCCGATGGCGCGAGGTTGCGCCGGGTCGCTTCCGCCCGCGCCGCCAGCCAGAACTGGCGCAGGTCAATCCGGGTCGGGCAGACCTGGGTGCAGGCGCTGCACACCGTACACTGGAAGAGCCGAGTCATTTGCTCGCTGGAAACGGGTGCCCCGCTGAGCATAAGCTGGGTGAGGTGGATGCGCCCACGCGGCGAACACGATTCCCAGCCCACGCCCGCGTAGGTCGGGCAGACGGCCCGGCAGTAGCCGCAGTGGGCGCAGATGGTGGTTTCGGCATCGAGTCCCTGGAAGAAGGTCGGGTCGCTCACGGCGATCTCCTTTCCCCACGCAGAATAGTCGTGTGCGCCAGACTTAGCGCGGTAGCGGCTGGGGCAAAGGTGACTGGCCAGAGCGGGAATGGCGCGGCGTAGAGCTTGCCAGGGTTCATAATCCCGTGCGGGTCGAGCAGCGCCTTCCGCCGTCGCAACTCGCTCAGCTCGGCCCGACTGAAGATCCGCGACAGGTAGGGCGTGTTCCACAGACCGACGCCGTAGGGTCGCCCTCCATAACGCCCCCCCAGGTCGTGTAGCCGCTTGGTGAAGCCAATGGCCGCCAAGTACGCTGCGGTGCGCCGCTCATCGGTTGGGTAAACCGACATCACCTGTCCCCACTCCGGGGTGATAGCCAGGCCATAGCTGCCGATCTGCTGGCGGCTGCGCACGGCCAGTTTCCGCACGTCAGCGAGGTACGCGGCGAGGTTGCGCAACGGCAGCCAGATGTCGGTCGCCAGCAGGGACGGCCCACCGCGCTTGTTGCGCAAATGGTAGAGGCGCAGGCTCCACTCTTCCAGAGCCAGTTCACTCGGTAGTTCGCGCCCCGGCAAGCGGGCCAAGCTATCGCGACCCTGGCTAACGATGGATGCCTCACCCTGAAAACTAACCATCAGCATCCCGGCGGGGTAGGAGGCAGGAGGCAGGAGGCAGGAGGCAGGAGGCAGGAGGCAGGAGGCAGGAGGCAGGAGACCTGCCTCCTGCCTCCTGCCTCCCGGCGCATGGAATCCCGCACGCTCCAGCAGGGACAGGTAACCGGCGTCGGCAAAGAAAACGGTGTAGGGTCGTGGCTGGCTGTGGGACAGGGATTGCACGCCCGCCCCCAGCGCGTCTAGCTCATCGAAGCTGAACAGGTGGTGCGACTCAGCGGCGGGGCGTGGGCGGACACCTAGCTCAACAGCGGTGATTACGCCCAGGGTGCCCTCAGCAGCGACAAACCAGCTTAGTGGAGGATCGCTGTTGCGGGTTAGTTCGCGCAGTTCGCCAGTGGGCAGCACCACCTGGAGACTCACCAACTGGTCGGCAATCGCCCCGTACTGGAGGCTGCCGATGCCGTGGCCCTGAGTACTCACCCACCCGCCAACCGTGGCCGCTATCGCACTGGACGGGTAGGATCGCACGGCTGCGCCTTGTCGCCGCAGGGTATCGTCCAGCTCAAACCAGGTTGTTCCCGGCAGCACCCGCACCGTCTGCCGGGCCGTATCCAGGCTAATGTCGTAGCGCAAGGAATTGACATCGAGGACGAGGCCACCGCGCACCGGGACGGCGTTGTAGTAACTGGTGCTGCCTGCGGCGCGGGGCGTCACCGGCAGCCGCAGACTCGCCGCCTGACGGATCACATCGGCCACCTGCGTAGCGTTGGCAGGGCGAACAATAGCATCGGGCAGGGTCTGAAAAAAGGAGCGCGTCATGATTTCCGGCACGGGGGCCAGATCGCGTGCGTACATCGTGCGCTCGACAAGATCCTCGGTCAGACGATCAGCGGGAACATCAGTGAGTGACACCGGCATAGGTTGCCGTCCTCTCCATCCACACTTCCTCGGCGTGGTACGAACTGCGCACCAACGGGCCTGCGGCGACCGCCTGGAATCCGAGTGTCAACGCCAGTTCGCGGTACCAGGCGAAGACCAGGGGGTGAATATGCTCAACCACGTCCAGTTGGTGCGCCGTAGGCTGGAGGTACTGGCCGATGGTGAGGATCGCGCAGCCCGCCCGGCGCAGATCACGCATCGTATCAATTACTTCGCCGCATGTCTCGCCCATGCCAAGCATCAGCCCGGACTTGGTGGTCAGGCCGCGCTGCCTGGCCCAGGTCAGCACCGCCAATGAGCGGCGATAGGTGGCCTTGGCGCGCACGCGATCCGACAGGCGCTCGACTGTCTCAACATTATGGTTAAACACATCGGGCCGGGCTTCGGCAACAACCTGGAGGGACGGCAGGGCACCGGCGAAGTCGGGCACCAGCACCTCGACCGTGGCCTCTGGCATGCGCTGGCGAATAGCTCGGATACTGGCGGCGAAGTGGCCCGCCCCGCCATCGGGCAGGTCGTCGCGGGCCACGGAAGTCAGCACCACATGGCGCAGCCCCAGTCGGGCGGCGGCGGCGGCCACGTGCGCTGGCTCGTTTGGGTCAGGTGGAAGCGGACGACCGGGGGAGATGTTGCAGAAACGACAATGGCGGGTGCAGAGGTCGCCCAGCAGCATAAAGGTTGCCGTGCCGTGCGACCAACACTCGCCAATGTTTGGGCATGCCGCCTCCTGGCACACCGTATGCAGGCTCAGGTCGCTGACCAGTCGCTCGACAGGGATCGTCCCTTCCTGGGGGGCTGGGGCCACCAGCCACGGTGCTGCGGTGCGCTGCGGCTCGACGGTGCAGTTGAAGACGTGGCCGAAGGCGGCGATAAAGCTGCGCTCGACCGCTTCCCTATCGGGTGGGTGATCCAGGGCGGCGCACATCGAGGTGACGCCGCGCCCGACGATCCCGCAGGGCACAATCAGATCGAAGTGGGCCATGTTCGGGTTGACGTTCAGCGACAGCCCGTGCATCGTCACCCGATCCTGGACGGCGACCCCGATGGCGGCGATTTTGTCCCGGCCCAACCAGATACCGGGGTGCGCCCTGATCCGCCGGGCCGCGATACCCCACGCGGCCAGCGTCTCCAGGGCGACCTGCTCCAGCCGGTGCGCGTAGGCGTGCAGGTCGTCGTCAGGCAACTTGAGGATCGGGTAGGCTACCAGTTGGCCGGGGCCGTGATACGTCATACGCCCGCCGCGATCCGTCTGCACCAGATCGATCCGCTGGTCACGGAGCTGTCCGGCGACCACACGCAGATCCTCAATCCCGCCGCCACAGCCCATCGTTAGCACCGGCGGATGCTCGACCAGCAGCAGCGTATCGCCAATCTCGTCCCGGCGACGGGCCGCCGCCAGTTGCTCCATGAGCCGCAGGGCGTGGCGGTAGCCGACCCGGCCCATGCGGATGAGCTGGATGGTTTCAGAACTTGGGGACATAGAGTGCCTGTCCTAACACGGCGCGAGCGGCTTCAACCAGGCTCTCGCTCAGCGTCGGATGGATGCGGACAGACCAGGCCAGATCTTCGGTCAGTACCTCAAGCTGGAGTCCCAAGGCGGCCTCACTGATCAGCTCGGTGGCGCGGTGGCCGACAATGTGGACTCCCAGCAGCTTGCCTGATGTGCGGTCGGTGACGAGCTTGATCCCGCCCTCGCCCTCGCCCAGGCCCATCGCCCGTGGGCTGCTGTTGTAGGCCACGTTGGCCACCTCAACATCATAGCCTTGGTCGGTCGCCTCATCTTCGCTTAGACCCACCGTCGCCGCCTCGGGGATGGAGAAGGCGTAGCGCGGCACAGTGCGGCGATCCAGGCGGCGCGTGTGGCCCATCGCGTTTTCCGCCGCCACCAGCCCGCCCGCCGTCGCCAGCGACGAGTAGTAGGGCGGGCCGATCAAATCGCCCAGGGCATAAATACCGGCGACGCTGGTTTGCTGGCGGTCGTCCACCACCACCGCGCCATTGTGCAGGCGCACGCCGACATCCTCCAGGCCCAGGCCAGCGGTCTGCGGAATGCGCCCGGCCCACAGCAGTCGGTCGGCCATGATCGCCGTCTCGCCACGATTGCCACTGAACAGCACCCGCAACCCCTCATCAGTGCGCTTCGCCGAAGTCAGCCGCACATTGGTTAGCACCTGGACGCCCTGGGCCTGGAGGATGCCCTGGAGGCGCTGGCCGATCTCGTAGTCTTCGTCGGGCAGGGGGTAGGGGCCATCCATCGCCAGCGTCACATGGCTGCCGAGCCCGGCGTAGAGGGTCGTGAACTCAATCTCCGACGGCCCGCCGCCCCAGATCACCACCCGGCCCGGCAGCGGGTCGAGTCTGATCGCCTCGTCGGGCCGCAGGACCTCCTCGACATCGGGCGGCGGTGCGGCCCACTGTGCGCCGGTGGCCAGGATGATCGCCCGGCTGGCCTGGAGGCGCGTGCCGTCAACCTCAACCGTGCGGGCGTCGAGCAATCGCGCCTGGCCCTGGAGGATCTCAATGCCGAAGGTGGGCAGCAGGGCTCCCAGTCCCTCGCGCAGATCCCCGACGACCTGATCCCTACGGGCGAGCAGCGAGGGCAGATCGATGCTGGCCGGGCCAACCCGAATGCCCATGTCGCCAGCCCGGTTAATCCGGCGGCACAGCTCCACACTGGCCAGCATCGTGGTCAGCGGAATACAGTTACGGTTGACGCAACTGCCGCCTAGCTCGCCGCGCTCAATCAGCGTCACCTGCGCCCCAAGCTGGGCAGCGCGTGTAGCCGCCGCCGTGCCCCCCGGCCCGCCACCGATTACGATTACATCTGGCATGATACCTGCTACCTTCCCAGAATGAGTTTAGGGAAGCGGATCTTTTCAATCGTCCCATCGCAGGCGTCATGTCACCCTGAGCGACGCGAAGGGTCTGCCAGGAAACCGGGAGAGATGATTCGCTTCGCTCAGCATGACATGTGACGCCGGGATATTTAAAAAATTCCGCATCCCTTATTGTTGTGTGGATGGCTGGCACCGTTCACAACAATGCGAGTTTTTAGGTTGAGATTGCCAGCTTCGCTGGCGTCGGGCTATCGGCTATCGGCTATTACTACAGTTGTAAATATCTTCGCAGAAAGGCTCTCGCCGATCACCCCCCCTAGCCCCCCCGCAAGCGGGGGGGAATAATGCGTTGTTCCCCCCCGCTTGCGGGGGGGCTAGGGGGGGGTGATTCAAACTACAACTGTCGTACTATCGGCTATCGGCTATCGGCTATGGTCACACCAACAACCGATACGGACTCTCCAGCAATTCGCGCAGCGCGCTCAGGAATGACGCGCCGGGTGCGCCATCCACGATGCGGTGGTCAATCGTCAGGCTGAGGATCATCGTCGCCCGGCGGGCGATTTGGTCGTTGTAGATCACCGGCTTGTCAACGATCCGCCCGACCCCCAGGATCGCCACCTCGGGCGGGTTGACGATGGGCGTGAAGCCATCAATGCCGTAGGAGCCCAGGTTGGTGATCGTGAAGGTTGCCCCGGTTGCGTCATCAACCCCCAGGCTGCCGTCGCGTGCCGCCAACGCCAGACGCCGGGCCTCCTGGGCGATCTGCTCAACCGTCCGCCGGTCGGCATCGCGCAGCACCGGCACAATCAGCCCATCGGGCAGGGCCACGGCTACCCCGATATGCACTGTGTCGAGCAGGTGGATCTCGTCACCAATCAGCGTTGCGTTCAGGATTGGGTGGCGCTTGAGGGTTTTGGCGACCGCCTTAACCAGCAGGTCGGTGTAGGTCAGCTCAAAATCGGCCTTGAGTTGGCTACGCAGCTTGACCAGTTCGGTAGCGTCAATCTCAACCATCATCGAGACCTGGGCCATGCTCTGGAGGCTCTGCACCATGTTCTCGGCGATCATCTGGCGCATCCCGGCGAAGGGGATGATCCGCGCCGATGCGGGCGGGGCTGCCGGTGCCACTGGCGGCGCTGCGCCGAAGGACAAAACATCCTGCTCGGTGACTCGTCCGCCGGTGCCGCTGCCGCGCACCTGGGCGAGGTCAATCCCGCGCTCCTGGGCCAGTTTGCGCGCCGCCGAGGTAGCCAGCACCGCCGCCGGGGCCGGGGTTGGTGGCGGCGCAGCCAGGTGGCGCGTGATATCCGCCTCCGTCACCATACCATCGGCCCCACTGCCGCGCACTTGTCCCAGATCAACCCCGCGTTCCTTGGCCATTCGTCGGGCCGCCGGGGATGCCAACACAAACCCGCCCGGCGCGGCGGGCGTGGCCGCAGCCGACGGGGTGGACGCGGCAGACGGGGCCGCAGGTGCGCCAGCACCATCTTCGGCCACCGGCAGCGCCGAGATGTCCGGCAGAGCCTCGCCGGGTGCGGTGACAAAGCCGAGAACCTCGCCTACCTGTAGCGTCTCCTGCTCCTGCCGCACAATCCGCAGGACGCCCGCCTCGGCAGCCGTGAGCTTGTAGGTGATCTTCTTGCTCATCACCACAGCAACTTCCTCATCCTTGCGGACCGGGTCGCCGTCGCTCTTATTCCACTTGGCGATGACGCCCTCTTTCATCGCCATCCCCAGCTTGGGCATAATAATGCTGATCGCCATAAGGTATTTCCTAATGCAATTGCAGATTGCTGATTTACGATTGTGGATTGCGCCCAGCGCCCTGGATCGTTGGCTATCGGCTCTTACGACAGGTGTAGTTTGAATCACCCCCCCCTAGCCCCCCCGCAAGCGGGGGGGAATAATGCGTTGTTCCCCCCCGCTTGCGGGGGGGCTAGGGGGGGTGATCGGCGAGAGCCTTTCTGCGAAGATATTTACAACTGTAGTACTATCGGCTATCGGCTATCGGCTCTGCCCCAAGCCGCTGGAACACGCCGCGTCTCGTCGCCTCGGCCATACAGCGGCCAATATCTACCACCCGAGGGCCGTGGCTGGTCAGGCGTACACTGACGGTCTGGCGAGGGTAGATCTCAATCTGGCGCTCGCCGTCCAGGGCGATGGTTCCCGCCTCCGATTTCAGCCGCACTTCGTCGCCCACCGCCATCAGGTGATGATTGCGCACCGCGATGCGAGTGACGAGTCCCGGCCCCAAGGGTGCCAGCACATGGGTACCGCCCGTGCCGATCTCCAGGTACATCCCCGTCTCGTGCTGCGCGTCCACCGCCTGGATGCAACTGCCCACCGCCGAGAGGCCGATCCGGCCCGGCACGGCCTGGGCCAGCACGATCTCGCGGATATGGCTGGGGTCCCAGATCGCCCGCGTGCCGATAAACAGGTCGCTGCTCGTCACCAGGTCAACCAGGGCAATGTCGGCCAGTTCCTGGTCAATGTACACCTCCAGGCGCTTCGCCTGGTAGGTTGTGGTCTCCGCGTCAACCGCACCCAGCGCCAGCAACCCGGCTGCCATACCCGCCACCGTGCCCTCCACCATCACCGGGAAAACGTTATTCGTGCCGGTTGAGATGGGCACAATCGGCGTGCTGCCGCAGCCCTTGGCAACCACGCGGTTGGTGCCGTCGCCGCCGAGGACAATGATGCAGGCCGCACCCAGTTCGCGCAGGCGCGCCGCCGCCACGGTCGAATCACCCTCGGTCGAGGTCATCGGTGAGTCAAGCAGATCGACGCGCAGCGACGCAAGCCTGACCCCGTCAATGGCGCGCTCACCCAGCCCGTAGTAGTCGGGCATAATGGTGACTCGCTCAACCCCCATCGCGTCGAGGGCCAGCAGCACGCGCTGTAGGATGTTGATCTTCTCGTTATTATCAAACACCGACGCATGAGCGACCAGACGCCGGATATCTTTGCCGGACGCCGGGTTGGCGATGATGCCTACAGTTGACATAAGATAGTCGTAGTCTATGTGGTTGAGATTGTCAGCTTCGACATGGTTTCAGAGTGGCCGAGTTTACTTGACACTCTTGGCATACTTACCCCCCCTAGCCCCCCCGCAAGCGGGGGGGACAACGCATTGGTTCCCCCCCGCTTGCGGGGGGGCTAGGGGGGGTAGAACTGTAAAGTATCTACGAACCTTGTCTTCGCTGACCATCTCGGCCACATAGACCATATGATCGCACTACGCCGTTGTCGCCTTCACAGCCG
This sequence comes from Chloroflexales bacterium, assembly GCA_037134395.1. Lineage (GTDB taxonomy): Bacteria > Chloroflexota > Chloroflexia > Chloroflexales > Chloroflexaceae > Oscillochloris. Next base: position 18,238 of record JBAXMH010000018.1, on the reverse strand, counting down.
CGATGATCTTCGCCGCATCCGGGATGAAGGCGTCCTCTAGCGGCGGGCTGAAGGGCACCGAGACGTGCGGCGGCGTCACCGTCTGCGGGGCTGCGTCCAGGTAGCCGAACGCCTGCTGCGCCGCCAGGGAGACAATATCGTGGGCGACGCTACAGTGGGGCGTGTCCTCGTCCACCACCACCAGCCGGTGCGTCTTCTTCACCGACGAGAGGATGGCGTCCTCGTCCAGCGGCGAGAGGGTCAGGGGGTCAATCACCTCAACGTCAATCCCGTCCTTGGCCAACTGCTCAGCTGCCTGCATCGCCATATGCCGCATGCGCCCGATGGCAACAATCGTGACATCCTTGCCGGGCTTGACGATCTCGGCTTTGCCCAGCGGGATGATAAAGTCATCATCCTCCACCGGCCCATCCGTATCGAGCAGGGCGATATGCTCGAAGAAGATCACCGGGTCGTTGTCGCGGATGGCGGCGGCCAGCAGACCCTTGGCGTTGCGCGGCGTGGAGGGCACCACCGTCTTTAGGCCGGGCATATGCGTGAAGACCGAGTAGATGCACTGGGAGTGCTGAGCGGCGGCGCGGAAGCCCGCTCCGATCAATGTACGCACGACCAGAGGCACCTGAGCTTTGCCGCCGAACATGTAGCGCAGCTTGCCGCCCTGGTTGTAGATCTGATCAAGACAAACCCCCAGGAAGCCGACAAACATCAACTCGACCACGGGACGCAGCCCGGTGGAGGCCGCACCTACCGCCGCGCCGATAAATGCCGACTCGCTGATCGGGGTGTCCAGCACCCGCGTGCGGCCAAACTCGCGGGCCAAACCCTTTGTGACGCCCAGCACGCCGCCCCACGCCTCCTCGCCCGCCTCTTCCACGAACGTCGCCGCGCCGCCTGCCACATCCTCGCCCAGCAGAATAACTGTTGGGTCAAGGCGCATCTCCTGGCGAATCCCGGCGTTGATGGCCTCACGAAATGTGATGTTCCGGATGGTCATAATGGATACTCCTTGTTACCGGTAGCTCACGTATACGTCGGTCATCAACTCGCTCAGTTCGGGGTAGGGCGATGATTCAGCAAACTCGACGGCAGCATCAATCGCCGCCTTCGACCGCGCATCAATCTCGTCCAGCGTGGCTGCCGAGAGCAGCTCGCGATCAATAACGCGCCGCCGAAACTGATCAATCGGGTCGTTGCTCTTATTCTTGGCGATCTCCTCCTCGGTGCGATAGCTCAGCGGGTCGCCCTCGAAGTGGCCAAAGTAGCGAAAGCCCTTGGCCTCAAGCAGAGTCGGCCCCTCGCCTCGCCGTGCGCGGGCGACCGCCTCGTGGGCTGCCTCGTACACTGCGAAAACGTCGGTGCCGTTCACCGTGAAGCCCGGCATATTGTAGGCCGTCGCCCGGTCGGCAATATCTTTCGAGGCACTGTGGTAGTGGACGGGGGTAGACTCCGCGTAGCCGTTGTTCTCGCAGACGAAGATTACGGGCAGCTTCCAGATCGAGGCCAGATTCATCGACTCGTGCATGGTGCCCTGCTCAGCGGCTCCATCGCCGAAGAAGCAGATCGTCACCTGATCGGTACCCTTCACCTTCGCCATCAACCCTGGCCCACAGGCCAGCGGGCCACCGGCACCGACAATGCCGTTCGCACCCAGCATGCCTTTGTCTACGTCGGCAATGTGCATTGAGCCACCCTTGCCCTTGCACGAGCCGGTCGCCTTCCCGTAGAGTTCCGCCATCATGCCGTTAACTTCCACACCCTTGGCGATACAGTGGCCGTGGCCACGGTGGGTCGAGGTGATAAAATCCCGATCCGTGAGGTTGGCCATAATCCCCACGCCGATGGCCTCCTCGCCGGCGTAGAGGTGGACGAACCCCGGCAGTTTGCCGGCCGCGAACAGGGCGCTGGCGCGGTTCTCGAATTCGCGGATGAGCCGCATCCGATCATAGATCCAGAGCAGTTGATCCTGGGTAAGCTCAGCCATATCGTGTAACCTCCCTTGGTTAGCCTATCAGCCACGTCATTGTTGCCACCATCACACATCCCGGCCCCGCATCGCCGTGGGGCTAAAGCCAATACTTTTCGAATAAGCGGATCTCGCACCAACCTTCCCCCCTCACTCCCTGCCCCTCTCCCACCGGGGGAGAGGGGAGATTTCCTCGTCAGAGAGCGATCCGCTCCCCCTCTCCCGCTCTGGAAGAGGGGGCTGCGCGGCAACGGATTCCTTAACCACACGACGACAATGCCAAGCAGCGGCAACGATGCCGCTACGGGGTATAGAGCAAGGCCAGCCCACGCCAGCACGGCGAGGAACAGACTATGAAAATGAGAGCTGCCAGGAGATATCCTAAGTGTAACCGACTCAATTGGCTCTGACTATTAGGAAAAACCCTAATCTTTACTGCGCGATCCTCTTCATTGCAGGCGCGATCCTCTTCATCACAGCGAGACGTTTGTGATTGCGGTATAGTACACAACAGCTCGTCACAGCAACATCCAGCGCTGTTTGAAGGAGGATCTATGGCCGCTGAGGTGATTATGCCAAAGCTCGGCCTGCTGATGACCGAGGGGGCGGTCGTCCGTTGGCTGATCGCTGATGGTCAGCCGGTCGAGCAGGGCGCACCTATCGTTGATATTATGACCAAAAAGATCACCTACCGGGTGGTCTCGCCGGTTGGTGGAACCCTTTACCACATGGCGCAGGTGGATGAGAATGTGCTGATCGGCGAGCCGCTGGCGCTGATCGCCGCTCCCGGCGAGTCACTCATGACGACCACCTACCGACATTCTGCTGCTACAGGTGCGTCCAGTCGGGCCGGTCGCAGCGATTTCGTGCCAGTCTCGCCTTGGGCGCGGAACTTGGCACAGCAGCTTGGGATAGATCTTGTGCAGGTGCAAGGCAGCGGGCGGGATGGCTGTGTTATCGGGCGTGATGTGATTGCCTGGAACGCGCAAACAGCCCCGTCGTCTCCACCTAGCATCCCCCTTCCCCATCCGCCCACACGTGTACAGACTGTTCCCTTCGGCGGTATCCGCAAGATGATCGCCCGCCGCATGACCGAGAGTCTGCACACGATGGCGCAGGCTACCCTCACGGTTGAGGTTGATGTCACCGATATGCTCAAGCTGCGGCATCAGACCGACACTTACCCCTCGCCTACCCATACCGACATCGTGATCAAGGCTGTCGCCAGCGCCCTCACGGTACACCCGCAGCTCAACGCCGTCTTACTCGGCAACGAGATCGAGCTGCTGGAAGATATTCACATCGGTATCGCCGTACAGATCACCGATGGCGTCCTCGTGCCGGTTATCCGTAACGCCGACCAGCGCACGGCTACTGAGATCATGCAGGAGGCCCGCCGCCTGATCAAAGCGGCCCACGCAGGCGAACTGACCGTTGACGCCGTCACTGGCAGTACCTTCACTGTCACCGACCTGGGGGTGTACGGGGTAGATTTTTTTGCACCGATCATCAATCCGCCCGAGGTCGCTATTCTGGGGGTCGGGCGCATCGTCGAGAAGCCGGTCGTGTACCACGGCAAGATCGCCGTGCGCTCGCAGATGATGCTCTGCCTCACCTTCGATCATCGGGTCGTAGATGGTGCCCCAGCTGCCGCGTTTCTCGGCAGCCTATCTGAACTTCTCGCGCAGCCCGCAGCATTGTTTAGGTGAGACAACGTTCAGACAAGGTTTCAGGTGCGAGGTTTCAGGTTTCGGATCGAGTGTGTCAAGATGCCACATCTTGGCCTGAACTGTAAAGTATCTGCGAACCTTATCTCAGGCCAGAACCCGGCTTCCTGCCACCTGCCACCTGCCACCTGCCACCTTGTCTTAAGGAGCGCCGATGTCCGCCAACCAGCGATCAATGACTGATCGCCCCCTGCGTATCCTCCTGGTCAGTGCCGACCCGGATGATCGGCAGCGAGTCCTTCAGGCAGTGCAGCCAGAGATGCCTGACCTTGTGGTGCGCCAGGTTTGTGGCGAACACGACCTGGATCTCGCTTGGGCAGACTTTGACATGGCCATGATCGAGTCACATCTGCCCTGGACCGATAGCATATCCGTTGTTCACGCGATCAGAACCCGCTTCCTGCATCTTCCGGTGATCATCATCGCCGATGCTGGCTGCACAGAAAGCGTCATGGCGGCACCCAGCAGCGGTATTGATAGCTACATCGTGAGAGTGTCGTCGCAGCTCATCGGCCTGCCAACGGCGGTAGGGATCGCCCTTGATCGCTCCCGCGAGCGCCAGACGATGCAGGCAGCCAGCTTGGCCCTCCGCGAGAGCGAGGAGGGCTTTAGAACCATCGTCGAGCAGTCGCCGCTCAGCATTCAGGTGATGACCCCGGATGGATGGATCGTCCAGGTTAACCGGGCGTGGGAGAAGCTCTGGGGCGTCACATCTGCCGATGTGCAGTACTACAACGTCCTCCACGATCAGCAGGCGCGCAGCCTGGGGATGATGCCCTATGTAGAACGGGGATTTGCTGGCGAGGCCGTCACTATGCCGCCAGTCGCCTACCACACGCCCGAGTCGCTCAAGCTGGGCCGCAAGCGCTGGTTTCAGGCTCACATCTACCCGGTCAAGGGCGAGGGTGGCGAGATTCGCCATGTGATCATGATGTACGAGGATATCACCGAGCGCCAGTGGGCCACCGAGGATCTCCAGAAGCTCTCTGCCGACCTGATGAACGCCCAGGAGGCCGAGCGCAAACATATTTCTCAGGAACTCCACGACGAGTTGGGGCAGTCACTGACCGCCATTCGGATCAACCTGGCTAGCCTGGAGCGAGATCTAGCTCCCAGCCTCGCCCCGGCCAACCGCGAGCGGCTGGCCGAGACGAGCATGCTCGCCGACCAGATGCTCCAGCACATCCGCGAACTTTCTCACGATCTGCGCCCCACCATGCTCGACGAGTTGGGCCTACTGCCCACCCTGCGCTGGTATGTCAATCGCTTCGCACGCCGGCTGGATATTGAGATCGAGTTTGAGACGTTCGGCCTGGAGGATCGGCTGGCCGCCGAGATCGAGACCGTCCTCTACCGGATCATCCAGGAAGGGCTCACCAATGTCGCCAGGCACGCCCAGGCCCGCCGCCTCTGCCTCCACCTAGAGCGCAGCCATCTGCGGGTGATCGCCATCATTGAGGACGACGGGGTCGGTTTTGATGTCCAGTGCTGGTCAGCCGCCGCCGCCCCCGGCCTGGGGGCTGGGCTCTTTGGGATGCGCGAGCGAGTCACCCTGCGCGGCGGGGTCTTCGCCGTCCACTCGCAGCCCGGCCAGGGCACCCGGATCTTCATCGAGCTTCCGCTAACGCCGCCTTCCGTAGAAAAAGAGGAACGATGAGCAACATCCGCGTGCTTCTGGCCGAGGATCACACGATTGTGCGCAAGGGGCTGCGCTCCCTGCTCGATGCCGAAGTCAACATCGAGGTAGTTGGCGAGGCCGATGATGGGCGGCAGGCGATCCAGAAGGCGCAGCAGTTCCAGCCCGACGTCGTGCTGATGGATATCACCATGCCCGTACTCAATGGGCTAGAGGCGACTCGTCAGATCAAGAAGCTGCTCCCGCAGATCCGTGTGCTTGTGCTGACGGTACACACCAGCGAGGAATACATCTTCCAGATCTTGCAGGCCGGCGCAGCCGGATACGTCGTCAAGCAGGCTGCCGTCGAGGAACTGATCGCGGCGATTATGGCGGTCTCGCAGGGTAACGCCTTTATCAGCCCCTCGGTGCCAGAAAACATTATTGAGGAGTACAGCCGTCAGATGAACGGGATGACGGCGAAGGATAACTATGCCCGGCTGACCGACCGCGAGCGCGAGGTGCTCCAGCTCGTCGCTGAGGGCCGCTCAAACCGCGAGATCGCGCAGATGCTGCACATCACTACGAAAACGGTTGAGGCGCACCGATCCCGCGTGATGGAAAAGCTGAACATCCGCAGCACCGCCGACCTTACAAGGTATGCAATCAGAAGAGGTATTATAGCCGTAGAGCAAAAGTAACGCGGTGAGACGTGTCACGCTGACCAGGGCATGAGCAAAGTTCCAGCATCGCATCGCTGTGGGGCTAAAGCTAATATTTTTCGAATAACGATTCTGTCGCCGCTCAGCCCTCACCCCCCATCCCCCTCTCCCAGAACGGGAGAGGGGGAGCCGAATGCACTCTGGTGCAGAATCTCCCCTCTCCCCCGGTGGGAGAGGGGCAGGGAGTGAGGGGGAAAGGTCGGCATGAGATCTGCTTATTCGGAAAATATTGTTTTGCGCTTTTGCATCAAGACTCTTTGGTATATGAACGTTTTACACCAACACTTCACCAGAAAGGCTCGTTCTTGGATTCGTATTTTCACACGGATAACGATCGGATAACGATATATGGATGGCGCAGCACGGTCTTGCCTATCGCCTCGCAACTGCCACATCGCTAGAGGAGGCACTGCCAACGTGTCTCGATATTGCGCTTCGCTCCCAGATGGATTGCGGTGGCATCTACCTGATCGACTCCGCCACGGGCGATCTCCATCTTGCCTACACCCGTGGACTCTCGCCCGCATTTATTGAGGCGACCCGCTTCGTTCCAGCTCAGTCTAACCGCGCCCGAATGGTGAAGACCAGACAGACACAATACCTTGATTATGGCCGGGATCTCCCGTCCGATCAGAACATCGCCCATGAGAACATTCGCATGGTCGCGATCCTTCCGCTCACATATCAGGGCCGGGTGGTCGGCTGTTTCAACCTCGCCTCGCACCGCTATACTGCGGCGGAGATATCGCCGGCAGCCCGCACAGCTCTGGAGGAAATCGCCGCCCAGGTGGGCCACGTCATCGTTCGACTCCAGACCGAGGCGGCCCTGCACGAGAGCGAGAAGCGTTTTCGGACGATCTTTTTCGAGGATCGGGCGGTGAAGCTGCTGGGGGTCGCCATCTTCGACTTGGATCACTTTAAGCAGGTGAATGATACCTATGGCCATCCCGTAGGCGATGATGTGCTGCGCTGGGTTGCGACGCAGTGCGGCGCATTGCTACCGCCGGAGGCCGTGCTTGGGCGGATCGGTGGCGAGGAGTTTGCGGTCATCCTGCCCAATGCTGATGAACCCCGCGCTGTGGCGACGCTGGAGGTTGTACGTCAACATGTCGCGGGGCTGCCGATACCCACGCGGCGGGGCAAACTCACAGTCACCATGAGCATCGGGGTTGCCACGCTCCATGCATGTCACGAGGTTACCCTCGACGAATTGTTGGAGTATGCGGATCAGGCGCTCTACCAAGCGAAGCGAGCTGGACGCAACCGCATCAGCATCGCGTCGTACTTCCGCAATCCTGATCAGCAATGGGGTGGACATTCTTAAGGTGATAGAGCAAAAATCACCCTATAACCACGATCACCCTGCGAACGGAACGTATAGACCCTACGCCACTGCGGCGGTCAACAATTACTTGTCGCGCAATGCTGCGAGTGTTGCTGCGTCCAGTGGATTTTTACCCCGCTCCAGCGCCGTAATCCAGTCCTGCCGCCGAGTAATGAGGTTGCCTTGTCCATGATTGGGTGCCCACGCGACAAATGCACGAAAGTCCTCAATTGCCTCCGGAAGATGACCCGTGATCGCGCGAGTGATGCCGCGTGAGTCGCGGAATCCACCATCATCTGGGGCAAGCGCGACAGCATGATCACATGCGCTGCCGACCAGCTCTGCTTTACCAGCGAGGGCTCCATGCCAACAGACGAGGTTCCATGCTTGCGCACGCTGCCGATCATCAGGGCCAAGTGGCAGGAGGTCAGTGTTAATCACCGCCGTGGCGGCGGCGATGTCCCCCGCACGGGCGGACGCCCTGACCGTATCGAGTAGCGCCTGAACCATGCTCTGATCTGGCGGAAGATCGGCGCAGGTTCGCTGGCGGGGTTCGCCCTCTAGGAAGCGCTGCCATTCCGGCTCACGCAGATTTCGTCCTACTATGGCGCAGGCATACGCACGAATGGAGGCAAGATCGAGTGTCCATAGGCGGATATCCCCATCCCATCCACCCGTCAACAGGGTCGTGCCCGATGGGTTGAAGGCCACAGTCCGAACACGCGGCACATGGCTATGGAAGCTGATCGGCTGGCGGATCGGATTGGTGAGATCCCAGATCAAGATGCTACGGTCATCATTTCCTACCGTCGCAAGGCGGCGACTGTCGGGGCTGAAGGCCACGTCAGCAACCGAGCCCTCATGTCCGAGGAGAATCTGAGGAACCGAAGAACGTACTCTCCCCTCCGTAAGCTGCCAGAGCCGAATCTTCGTGTCATCACTTCCTGTCACGAGCCACTGTCCATCAGGGCTGAAGGCCACCGCAACAACCGCCGCACCGTGATCAGAGAGGATCTCAACGGGGTCGGTCGCGTTAGTGTCCTGCACGTCCCAGAGTCGGAGGGTACGGTCGCTGCTGCCGGTAGCCAGCCAGCGCCCATCCGGGCTGAAGGCGATCACCTTTATGTTGTCCGTGTGGCCCTTCAACGAGCGGACGAGCGTTGCCTCCCCGGTGTCGGTGATGTGCCACAGCCGCACCACCTCATCCTCACCGCCTATCGCAAGCAGATCGCCGCTGGGATGAAAAGCGACGGCCTCTGGGTTACCCGTGCTGCCGGTTATCACGGTAGTCATACGCAGCGGATCAGCGGTGAGATCCCAGAGCTGAACGCCGGTCTTTCCAACCGGCTCCAGGGGTTTATGCTGCACCACAAGGGCGAGCCAACGCGATGTGGGCTGGGCCGGGCTCAGCGCAACTGCCTGCGCCCAGCCATCTGGGGTGAGCAGTTCTTGCGGCGGTTGCTTCATCCCCTGTGGGGACGCCTTCCAGAGAAGGGCCTTGCGCTCCCACGATGTCGTTGCGACAAGCCAGCGCTGGTCGGGGCTGAACACCAGATCATCAATGACGCCCGTCCCGCCATGCAGCACCATTGGCTCGCCGCTAGGAAAGGCGATGCTCCAGAGGCGCGCTGATTCTTCATTGCTGCTGGCTGACACCAGCCAGTTGCCGTAAGGGAAGAACACGACGCTGTTGACGTAGCTCTCGTGGCCATACAGCACCAGGGGGGAAGCGGCAGGGTTATCCCAATCCCACAGACGGAGGGTCTTATCTTCGCTGCTCGTGACTAACTGACTCCCGTCGGGGCTAAACGCGAGGGAGGAGATCGCCTGGACGTGGCCACTCAGCGTAAACATATCGGTCGGTTTTCTGGCCAGGGCGCTCCAAATATGGGCGGTGTTATCCCAGCCTGCGGTCGCAAGCCAGCGCCCATCCGAACTTATCGCCATAGCCCGAATGGCCGAGGTGTGGGCCTTTGTGCGAAAGAGTGGCTGAGTTGGATCGGCGGCGGCGGTGTCCCATGCCCAGAGCATACCGGCCTGATCGCCAGCGAAGAGCAGCGAGCCATTGATCTGGAAGGCAAGCACGCGCACCTCGTCATCGTGTTCCCCGAGGACGATGGGTGTTTGGTCGGGCTGGTCGAGGTGGTGAAGCCGGATGGTGCGATCAACGCTACCTGAGGCAAGCCAGCGGCCATCCGGGCTGAAGGCCAGGGCGGTGATAGCACAGTGCTGCCCGCCACGGTCGCTCCCTGGGCAACCGCGATCATTGCTGAACAGTGCGACTGGCGCATCGGATGTTAGGCCCCAGACCGCGACACGGCCTGTCTGTGTGCCAGCGGCGATCCAGCGCCCATCTCCCGTGCTGAAAGCAAGCGTGCTGATATCTGCGCCCATTGGGAGCGCCACACTTGCCGGTGCCTTGCCGTGGGCGGGGTCTGCGCCCGTGAGAGTCCATAGGCGCAGCGTGTCATCGTTGCTGCCGCTGGCGAGCCATCTGCTATCGGGGCTGAAGGCGAGAGACGAGATCTGCTCCGTATGACCGCGAAGCACCAGCGGTGTGTGTAACAGATCCAGCGTTTGCGTGATGGGGCCGAGCGTGGTGCTGAGTACATCTGTTGACCAGAGCCGAATCGTTGTATCCCAGCTCCCTGTAACGAGCCAGCGGCCATCTGGACTGAAGCGTGCAGCGGTGACTCCCCCGCTATGGCCAGCAAGCGGTGCACCATCAAGGGTTGCCAGTACTTGGTGGAGAGCACTCGCCGCCTCGGGCAGATGCTCTGATGGCAGTTGCTCGGCGCGAGCCACGGCCTCCATTGCCAACAGGACACTGCGCTGGGGCTGGAGTTCAAGCTCGGTTATAGACTGGGCGGCGATCTGGCGAATGAGGGCAACCTGACGCTGGATCTCGGCATTGGCCTGTGCAGTTCGTGCGGCATTCGCCTGATCCACTGCCTGCGCCTCAGCTGTTCGTGCCTGGTTCGCCGATTGCTCTGCACTTCCAAGGGCCGTGTTTGCCCGCCCGTAGAAACTCCACGCCACCCCAGCCAGGATCATCGCTACGACCCCGACCAGCCCCGCGATCCCCGCGAGGATGTGAATGCGCCGACTCTGCCGCCGCTCGCGCTCCTCCGCCTCTCTCGCGGCTCGGCATTCCGCCAGAAACGCCTGCTCACTCTCGCTCAACCCCGGCTCGCGCAGATCATGTTCGGCCTGCCGCAGTGCCTCCCCGCGTAGCAATAGGCCATCAGGTCGGTCGGCACGATCCCACAGGCGAGCCTGGCGCTGCAACGTGCTGAGGTTGGCCTCGAACCATGCCGCGTTATCCTGGCGCACCGGCGCGATCAGCCGGTCGTGGGCCAGTTCGTACCACGTGACCCCACGCCGATCCTCGGCCCGCACGAGGTGCGCGTCCACCAGCCGTCGGATGACCGTGTTCGCCAGCCCGCCGGTCGCATCCTGTGCACGCAGTACTTGGCCGCGTAGCCCACTCTCGGTGATCAGATTCTCCTCAACCCAATCACGGATGCGGCGCTCTCCCACGCCGCTCGCGTGTGCCGTCGCCGCAACTTGCTCGGCGTAGTAGTCCCGCAGCGCCGTATCCACATCTCCCGCCTCGGCCAGATCCTCCACTGTGATCGAACCTTCGCCCCCTGCTCCCTGCCTCCTGCCCCCTGCCTCCTGCTCCCCGCCTCCTACTCCCTGCCTCCTGCCTCCTGTCTTCCGCTCCCACAGCCGGTAACAGACCACCTGGAGCTGTACGGGCTCGATACTCTGGCCCAGCACCGTCTCGCTGCTGCCGTCAGGTCGCTGTACGCTGGTCTGACGTAGGTCGTCCACCAGCCGGGTCGCCGCCGCGTCGCTGAAGTCACCACCCATCGCCCGCGCTGGCCCCTGCATCGCTTGACCAGCCTGCTCTGGGTCGAGCAGATCCAGTCGGTAGGTGGTGGCGAGGCGGGTGGGAATGGGTAGCAGGAAGGGCTTGAGCGCCCCCAGGTAATCTTCGCGCAGGACAAACAGCGCCCAGCGGCGCGGGTTTTCCAGCAGCGCACCTACCTCGGAAACAAATACATTCTTAGCGTCGCGGTCGGCGGGGTCGGCACTCAGGAGTTCCTCGAACTGGTCGAAGATCAGCACCTCCTCGCCACCGTCAGGGGCCGGGTTACGGGCTAGGTAATCGCTCAGGCTGAGGGTGGATAACTCCTCGATGGTCAGCCGCTCGGCGGGTAGGCGGCCCTCGTCGAGGCTCAGCAAAGTTGCCACGCGGAAGCGGTTTGTCCCCACTCCCACCGCCGCATCCAGGCCCACCCGGATGACCGGGCGCACCAGGAAGTCGCGCCCACGTAGGCGCGGGATGAGTCCGGCGCGCACCAGCGAACTCTTACCCGCCCCGGACGGTGCGTGCAACAGCACCAGCCGCCGGGCCAGCAGCAGGTGGAAGAGCTTCTCGCGTTCGCGCTCACGCCCGAAGAAGCGAGATGCCTCGTCCTCCTCAAAGGCCCGTGGGCCGACATAGGGATTTGTGGGGCGCTCGTCGAGTTGACTCATCGTGGTGCCTTCGGGATGCGGAGGCCGCCAATAAACACGTCCTCTGCGGTCTCAACGATCCCGCCCCCGGCCTGCGCGGATGGCAGCGGCACACCCAGTTTCTTTGCCACACGGGGGAATAGCTCGCGCAAGAAATCCTCGGCGCTGCCCCAGTAGATGCTGATATTGGTCTGGTACTGGAGCGCACTGGCCGTGCCAAAGTAGGTCTTGAGATATTCGCGGGCAGCCTGCGGGTTGAGCGACGTACCCTCCTGCGGGTCAATCTGCACCGCGACGTGGGTGTAGCGCCGGCGGAGTTCCGACCCTGCTAGATTCATCACGCTCTGGAAGAGAACCCGGAAGTTCCAATCATCCAGACGGAATCCCAGGAAGAGCAGCGCGGTGTCCACCAGGGCACTGGCAACCTCCTCGGGCAAGAGATCCTGGTTGCGGGTGACGCCGATCAGGTAGCGGAAGTAGTCGTCCTCGGTCAGCACCAGCGACTCAGGGTCGTTGAGGCGTCCGAAGAGATGGTAGACTAGCGGACGCTCCGGCGTGGGCGGATCGAGCCGCGCCTGCCGCAGTTCACCGTGACGATTCCAGGGGCAGATCTGGAGTTGGGGAGCCTTCCCCGCCTCGCGCAGAGCGTCGGCGAGCAAGCGGTCAGGCGTGGCGCACAGGAAGATCGGCAGAGGCAAACCGGCGAGGATGCGGTACATATCCTGAGGCTGGTGCGCCCGCCACTCGGCACCCACAGCGGCAAGCTGATCATCAAGCATCCCCGCAGGCAGACCTGCGGCACTGACGCGGGTGGTCAGGTTAGCGCGCAAAGCCGCCTCCAGTTCGTCGCGCATGAAATGGACATCCGCGTTTACCGCGAGGTACTGCGCCACCTGGGGCAGGTCGTCGCGGGCGAAGGGAGCCAGGGGAAAATGATGCTGCGCGGCGAGGCTACGGGCCACATCGCGGGTTGAGCCAATCAGACGGTCGAGCAGACCCGGGCCAAGAATGGGCGTGCAGCGACCCTGGGCGATACTGTGAACGAGGGTCGGCCACTTCTTGAAATCATCGTCCTCGAAACCAGGCTCATACCAAATCCGACCGCTGCGCAGGCGGGTGAAGAGGGCCGGTACCCACCAATCGGGCCGGTTGGCAATTGTTTGACGAGCAGCGGCCAGGGCGCGATCAATCCGCCCGTCGCGGTGCAATTCCTGAAAAAAGGCCGGTGCGAAGGCGGTATTTGTCGCGATGCTGAGTGGCCCCTGCATCGCGATCACCGCAGGAATACCGGCGGTCGCCAACCGTGGGCCGAGGGATGCCAAGGCATCGCGGCTGCCGTCACCGGCGCTCTGACAACTGGATAGGAGGATGAGGCGCGGGCGAATAGGCAAATCGGCGATGCGGGCCACGATATCCGCACCGGGGATGCAGGCTACCTGGCCCTTCCCATCATCATCATCGAGAAAGAGCCACGGTTCGCCATCCACCATCTTCCCGTGGGCCACCAAATACAGGATGTCGTAGCCATCGCGCAAATGGCGGATGAGTGTTGGCAGACTAGTCTGGCCCGATGCGGCCAGCACAGTGGTGGGAATCTGAATCTTTTTCAGGCCGGTGATCGCTGCCCGTTGCTCGACGTCCGCATCAATGTGCGCCAGATTGAAGCGATCTAACCCGGCGGGTGCCGCAATCACCACGAGGGCACGCAGATCGCCCTTGGCCCGCAGCGTCACCGGCTGCCAGTCGGCGCTGCCCAGGGCGCGGGTGAGGATGACTTGCTCGCTGAGGGCGAGGGGTTGGTCGGTCTGTGGATCGCGCAGAGTCTCCCAGCGGATGGCGTGCAATTCGGGGGCGTCAGGGGCAATTGCCAGACGCAGGCGCAGCGACATCCGTTGGCTCTGGGCCGCAGCGTGGCACTTGGCGAATTCGGTGGCGAGGGTTGGATCTCCCAGGAGCATCTCCGTCAGCGCCTGCCCGTAGCCTACCGGATCGAGTGCCATCTCCCGGAGCCGATCCATCTCAAAGGTAACGCAGACGGACTGTTGACCAAGCGGGCGCACATCGGCCTCGCTGCCGGGATGGCTGAAGACGAGGTCAACCGTGTAGCGCACGGCGTCCTTGCGGCGCAGGCTGAGTTCTAGGTCGGCGGGGTCGTTCACAATGTTCCCTCGTCACTCTCCCGTACCAGAGGTGTCATCGGTAAGTATAGCGGATGCGATTCAGGAAGGGGACATAGGGGTGAGGAGGAAGAGGATCGTGTGTGCCGACCGATCCGTTTCCTGACTATTCGCCCCTGGACGGCTTCCTCGCCGACCTCGCCGACCGTCCGTTCCGCCTCGCTCCATCAGATTGATGAGTACGTCCTGTGACCATTCCCGCCGACACGCAGGTGGATGCTGATCTCGATATCGACAGGAGGGGACATGACACACTTGGTACGGATGCCTCGTGATGATGCATCATCATACGCGACTCGATTGCCACGTGCAATTCTACATCCTCCAGGCGAAGGGCTGGGATCGGCCAGTACTTTTTTTCGTCCACGGGCATATCGCAGTCCTACGAAGGGTGTAAGGGTTGAGATACGATGGGAAGCGCTACCACCTGCCGTCCCACGGCTGCGAGTTCGAACCAGTCGAAGTTGCCCACGGTGCCGACCGACCCGTTGCGATCAAGCTGGAGGGTGATCACGTGTCGGCCTGGCTCCAGGACGATGTCGGGGAGCCTCTGTGTGATCCAGTTACTCCAGCCGCCGGTATCGGGGATTGTCATCGGCCCGCTTACGTTGTTTCCGTCCACCTCCACATGAAAGTCGCCGCCGGGGCCGAGCGATGCCACCTGCACCGATAGGTTGTCGTGCGTGGCATACGGTGTCTCGACGGTGTAGCGCAGCCATTCGCCCGCAGAGGCGTAGGCGAGGTAGGTGGCACCACCCGCCGTCTGAAGGTCAACGCCTTCGCCGGGTCGGTAGATCAAATTATGGTTCGTCGGGTCGAGATCGTGGTAGGCCAGACCTTCGCCGCCACGGTCGAAGTTCTCGGCCTCAATCCGCGTGTAGACACTGGTGTTCAGCGACCGATAGGGCTGACTGGTGAGGGGCAGCATCCAGAGCGCCGGGCCGTTGACGCCATCGTTGGCGCTGAAGAACAGGTTCGGGCCAGCGGCAGTTATCGTGGTCGGATTCGCACTGTTCACGCCAGGGTTCACGTCCTGCACCATGCGCGTCCCATCCCTATCACTGACCCACAGTTCGGTGCCGTAGTCTGGGCTCCAGGCGCTCAGGAAGAGTTGCCCGTTGAGGGGAGTGAGATAAGCGGGCAGGCTGCTCGCCGGGCCGGGGTTGATGTCGGCAACGAGGGTCGTGCCGGTCGTGGTGCCGTCGCTGACCCATAGCTCGCGTCCGTGGTCAGGGTCGGCAGCGCTGAAGAAGAGCCGACCATCAACACTGCTCACCCCCATAGGCGTGGAGTCGGCAAAGCCAGGCGAGATGTCTTTGACCATGTGGGTTCCGGCGGTCGTGCCGTCGCTCGTCCAGAGTTCATGTCCGTGGACGCCGTCATCGGTGGTGAAGAAGAGCCGCGTGCCCACGACGATTGAGGAGAAAATGTCAGGGATCGTCGGTGTCAGGAGTACGGTGCCCGCTGGCGTGCCGTCGCTTGACCAGAGTCCCCAGATGCCATCTCGGCGGGCGGTGAAAAAAAGCCTACCACCCGCGTTCAGGAGCAAGTTCACGTTCGGCCCATCACAGCCGCGACCACATACGATTGGGTCGAAGCTGTACATCTGCCGGGTGCCTGCCGTTGTGCCGTCGCTCGCCCAGAGCGCGCAGGAGCGTTCATCGCAGCGTGCAGAAAAGATTGTGGTGTCGGCCACGAGCAGCGCGCCCGCCCCGCTCGATTGAATAAGCGTCGTACCTGCCGGTGTGCCGTCGCTCCTCCAGAGCTGTCCATCGGCACTCAACGCCAGACCGTCGGCGAAGGGTTGCAGATCCTCGATGCGATTGAACCCACCTCTCACGAGCGTGGTTCCCGCCAACGTACCGTCACTCCTCCAGAGCGCCGCGCCACCCGCGCTATCTCTGTCAACAAAGAAGAGCGTAGTGCCGAGAGGAACCAGCAACGTGATCGGATGGGCGGGTAGTCCGCCCACCAGCTCCCGCGTTCCGGCTGGGGTGCCATCGCTCACCCAGAGCGTACGGTTATCCGTCCACGGTGAGCTAGGATCCGGCACGGCATTAGCGGCAAAGAAGAGCGAGTCGCCAACCCGTGTCAGATAGCCAATCGGCAGACTCCCCGACACCCCCATCAACTTCTGCGTCCCGGCTGAGGTGCTGTCGCTCACCCACAGATCAGATCCCGTCAATCCATCAACAAAGAAGAGTTTCTTGCCGACAGCCTGCGGCTCACGAATCACCAAGGAGGACGACAGATTTTCCGGTACCGTAAGATCGACCGTTCCCCCGAGAGTGCCGTCGGTTCTGATCAGGACGCAGCCATCAGCACCGTGGCAGGTACGGAAGAAGCCGGTGTTGTTGGCCACACCCAGCAGATCGAGCATGGCGCTCGGTTGAACCTCTCGGAGCAGCTTCGTGTTGGCAGCGGTGCCGTCGCTCCCCCAGATCTGGCATGTGGCTGCGAATTCGCAGTGCCCAAAGAGGAACTGTCCGGCGACGCTCAGTGACTCCAGGGCGTGGATGTTGCTCACCGCACCGTTAAGCAGGGTGACCATCAGCGTTCCGTTCGGGGTGCCGTTACTCTGCCAGAGCGTGGCCTGACCATGACCATCATCGGTGACAAAAAAGAGCGTGCCGCTCACGTCGGTCAGCGGGCTTACCCCTACGCTCGCAGTGAACTGTTTGAGGAGTACCGTCCCAGCGGCAGTGCCGTCGCTCTTCCAGAGCGCGTAGCCGCTGTTGTTGGAGAGCAGGAAGACGAAATCTCCGTTCGTCATCGTCAGATAGGAGTCGACATTCCCGGCTATCGGGAACTCTTTGATCAGTGTCGTTCCGGCGATGCTGCCATCACTGCCCCAAAGCTGTGTCAGTCTGCTATCGGGGTTGCTGTCGAAGAACATCGCGATGCCGTTAGCCGCAGTCAGGATCGCTAAGGAGTTGTTTCTGTGAGTGAGCTGGATGGTTCCGGTGGCGGTGCCGTCGCTGCGCCAGAGACCCTCCGCGCTCCAGAAGAACAGGGTGCGCCCCACCGCTGTCAGATCTCGTATCGGGTTGTTGCTGAGCGGAGAGAAGGACGGATCCGCCAATGTCAAAGTGGCCACCGGCACGGTGCTGGTCTCGGTACCAGTGCTTTTCCAAAGTGTGCCAGTGGCACCATTCTGATCATAGACCTTGAAAAAGAGCGTACCAGCAACGTTCGTTAGCTCGGTGGGATAGGGCTGGGCATAAGGATTCGTGCTTATGGCGTTGATGATCTTGACCACGTACGTGCCTGCGGTCGTACCATCACTCGCCCAGAGCTGTGGCCCGTGGACACCGTCATTTGCCACGAAGAAGACCAGGCTACCCACCACAACCATCACGCGGGTAGTCTGATACTGATAAGGATAGAGAGCGGATGCCGTGCCAGGGAAGATGTCTTTGACCAAAACCGTCCCTGCGGCGGTGCCGTCGCTCCTCCAGAGTTCTTGTCCGTGTGCGCCGTCATCGGCGAAGAAGAGCAATACTCCGTTTACATCGGTGAAGTGCTGGATATTCGCATCAGCGCTGCCGGGAGCTATATCCTTGACAATGGCGGTGCCCGCAGGAGTGCCGTCGCTGCTCCACAGCTCCTCGCCGTGGCCATTGTCTGTGGCGGTGAAGAAGAGGGTACTGCCGATGCCGAGCGAGGTGCGTCCCACCGAGATGCCCGGCTGATAGAGCGTCGTGTCGAAGTCCTTCACCAAGGTGGCCGAGATGCCCGCCGCCCGCGTCGGCGGTACTGCGCTCAGGATGGCGACGGCTAGCAGCAGAACAAGGCCCCGATGAGCGCAATGGACATGGACGTTCATGGCATGTTCCTGTTTCTGTTTTGCCGCAGCGGTAGTGCCTTTTACCGCAATACCGCAGAAGTAACGCGGTGAGACGTGTCACGCTGAGCGAAGCGAAGCGTCCCGACAACCCATATCGCGGTCGGGACGCTTCGCTTCGCTCAGCGTGACAGCGTTACTTATGCGCTACTGCCTTTTACCATAGACCCATGTACCCCACACGCGAAAGGCTGGAAGAGCGTGCCATACCATTGCCACTGCTAGGCGCAACCATCACGTGTTCAGGGACGGAGGAAGAAGCCAGTGAGGAGGTTGGTGGGTGTGCCGGTGGCGCCGAAAGGTGTCGGCGTGCTGGTGGCACCGAAAGGCGTCGGCGTGCTG
>JBAXMH010000017.1:0-31025 GCA_037134395.1 Chloroflexales bacterium | reverse complement strand
TCACTGTGGTAGGTGAGTACCACCGGCTGGCGCAGCAGACGCCCGCGCAGGGCTAGACCAGGCGCGTCGAACTGCGGCAGATGCAGGCTCATCGCATCGTGCTGAAAGGCCAGGACGTTAGACAGCAGGCCGAAGGAGGGCATAATCACGCCCTTCGAGATGCGGGCGGCCACCGGGGCGCGCACAACCCGCACGCCATCCATCAGTTCGTGGCGTGGCAGGCTTGGGTCGTACTGCGAGGTAAGCACCGTAACGCTATGTCCACGACGGACGAGAGCGGCAGCCAGGCGCTGCACATAAATCGTCAGCCCGCTCGTATAGGGGCGATAGTAGGTGAGAGCGCAGAGAATTCGCATAGAACCACGTTTCAGGTGCGAGGTTTCGGGTTCCAGATCGAAGCCGAACCTTGGCGGCGCACACAAATGCCGAAGGGCGAGAGGCAACCCCACAGATGATCTGCGGGGTCCCCCGCCCTTCGGCGTGAGATGGAGGCGACGGCCGGAATCGAACCGGCGAGTGGCGGTTTTGCAGACCGCTGCATTACCACTTTGCTACGTCGCCCTAGCGCCGCGCATTGTAGCACAGCGCCGCAGGGCGTGCAAGCGAGGGAGTCCCCTATTTCGTGCGCCCACCTCCTTGAGCATCTTTCTCCACAACCCCGGTCCAGATCATCTCGCCATCGCTGTACATCGCTGCGCGCACGATATTGTAGAGCATCTCGTCGCTGATCGGAATGCTTTTATCCCCCACCAGCTTCGTGATAATCTGGGCGACCGCTGTCGCACGCACCTCAGCCTCTGCCAAACCCTTCTCACGGATAGCAATTGCCTCCTTCTTCGCCTCATGTTCGGCATTCTTTATCTCGAAATCCTTATTGCGCGTCCTAAACGTAATAATATCGCTGTCAATGGTGACGTTCTCGAACACGATGTCGTGAACCCTCAGCCCCCACTTCTGTGTGCGACGGTCTACATCAACCCTGATCTGATCTGCCAGTGCCTTGCGGTTGAGGTTGATGGCGTAGGGGTCGTCCTCAATCCTCAAAGGAATGGGGAACGGTGTCACCAACTGGAGCCCTGCATCAGACTCCACTTGGCCTTGCCATTTCCAGATCCACTCACGGATCATATCGTCGAGAATATATTCCAGAGCCTTATTCAAGATCTGAATCCACAGCTCTGGGTTGTCCGGCTTCAGCTTCTCAGTCTCATCGAGATCCTTAATGCGGCGTTTAATGAAGGCATACGGGCTGGACTCGATTTGATTACCTTCATCGGTAGACGCCGCCCCATATGTCTGCTCCCTCTGACGACCCCGGAAGAAGAGTGCGGGGTAGAGCCAGCTACAGAAGTTTTTGGCCACCAGCCGGTAGACAACGCGCACCCTTATGCTCTTGATTTGCCTGAGACGTAACGTCCTCGTATCAATCGAATCAACCGAAAACTTATGGCGAAGCATGTAGTTCGGCATCATCGCCTCGACCGTATGAAAGTAGGGGATGTAGAGGTAAAACCCGTGTTCAAACGTCTCGACGCTGTTGAAGATATCTCTACGAGCAACAAAGGTGTTTCGCTCAACCCGCCGAAACCCAGCGCCGAGGAGCAGCAGCAGGAGCGGAAATCCGAGCACAAAGACAGCGATAAATGACAGGAACTGACTCTGTCCTGCCTGCGAACTCGCAAAAGCGGCGGAGACAAAGACAAGTGCGATCAGCATCAGGGCAGGAACAAACCGTCTTGTGTTACTCATAGGGGCTTCCTGAAATACTCATAGGGAAAGTTACCATAATTATACTCACGAACGTAGAGATGTCTACCTATGTTTGGTAGCAGATAGGGTATGCGCGGAACAGACGATTTTTCTTTTATGATGTGGTACTATGCGCGGGGGGCGAGGGTGAGGGCGAAAGGAGCCACTGATGTCTCTGCCGATCAGTCGTATCACGGTTTATAAGCATGGGGTGGGCTACTTCGAGCGGCGCGGGCCGCTGAGTGGAGAGAGCCTACGACTCACCTTCGCTCGCGAGGCGATGGATGATGTGCTGAAGAGTTTGGTGGCCCTGGATCTGGGCGCGGGCCAGGTGCAGAGCATTGATTTTGAGACGCCTGAAGATCGTGCGGCGATGCTTGAGCGCGGCAGTATCCATCTCTCCGACCGGCAGAGTATGCTCGATCTGCTACGCGACTTGCGCGGTCGTCGGGTGCGGCTGGTACTCGACTCCGAGGGCGAGATTACACTAGAGGGTCTGATCGTTGGGGTGGACTACGAGGAGAGCGAGCCACTGCATCGAGCAATAGTGTCGCTCTATGATGCGGAGACGCGCCACGTATGCGCCCTGCCCCTGGCCGAACTGGCTCGCGTAGACATCCTTGATGATGCTGCCGCCGCCGACTTGGACTACTTCCTCAAAACCGCCCAGAGCGAGGAGGATCGTCGTAGCGCGACCATCCACCTCAGCCCCGGCGACCACGATTTGCTGATTGGCTACATCGCCCCGGCCCCGGCCTGGCGGGTGAGTTACCGGCTGCTGTTTGAGGAGGCAGGAGGCGGGGCGCAGGAGGCGGGCAGCAGGACGCAGGTAGCAGGAGGCGGGGCGCAGGACGCAGGACAAGAGGTAGGTCTGCCTCCTGCCACCGGCCCCCTGCCTCCTGCCTCCCAGCGGCATGCCTCCTGCCTCCTGCAAGGCTGGGGTATCTTTGATAACCAGCTTGATGAGGATCTGGAGGGCGTGGATCTCACCTTGGTGGCTGGGATGCCGATCTCGTTCCGCTACCGACTCTACGAGCCGCATACGCCGGAGCGACCGTTGGTTGAGGATGAGGAGCGCACGGTGGGCGCACCGATCTTCTTTGATGCCGCACCCCAGGCCCCCCCAGCCGCCGATATGATGTCCTTTGGTGTAGCGGCAGCAGCGCCCTCACCCGCGCCCGCTGCGGTTAGATCGAGCAAAGCCGCCTCTTTCTCGCTCCGTGATGTCGAGGAGTCGGTGGAGGTCAGCAGCGTTGCGGGCGATGATCGCGGTGCCCTGTTCGCCTACCACGTGGGCCACCCGGTCAGCGTGGCTCGTGGCCAGTCGGCGATGGTGCCGATTGTCAGCCGACGCCTGCCCGCCCGCCGCGATCTGCTCTATAACCAGGCCAAACTGCCGGCGCACCCGGTGGCCTCCCTGCGGCTGACCAACGAGACCGGCCTGACTCTGGAGCGCGGCCCGGTGACGGTGCTTGACGCGGGTGATTATGCGGGTGAGGCGGTGCTTTCGTTTACGCGGGCCGGCGGCGAGCTGATTGTGCCCTACGCCGTAGAGTTGGGGATCACCGTGAACGAGCAGAGCCGCAGCGAGCGCCGCCTGCGCACGGTACATATCCGCAACGAGTTTCTGGTGTATGAAGAATACGACCTGCGCATCCGCAGCTATGATCTGGTGAGCGGGCTGGATCGTCCCACCGACGTGATGATCGAGCAGCCGCGCCTGGCCCACTATGAACTGGCCGATACTCGCGCCCCCGACGAGGAGAGCGCCGGTTTCGCCCGCTGGCGGGTGGTCTGCCCGGCGCAGGCCCGGACGAAGTTCGCCGTCACCGAGCGGCGGCTGGTGAGTCGTCAGGAGCAAGTGCGTGGACTGACTGGTCCACGATTGAAGGATCTGCTGCGCGGCGGTCTGCTCGATGCCACGGTCGGGAAGGTTCTTGAGGAGGTGCTGGATCTCTACCGCCAGATTGAGGTAGCTCAGACCGGCCTGCGGCAGATCGAGCAGGAGCGTGAGGCGATCTACAAGCAGCAGCGCCAGATCCAGGGCAATCTCCAGCCCCTCGGTCGTGAGGGCGATGAGGGAACTCTGCGCAAGCGTTACGTGACAACCCTCGGCCAACTGGAGGACTCACTCACGCAGATCGCCACTCGCGAGCAGGATCTCCGTCAGACGATCACACGCCTGGAGGCGCAGGTGGTGGATCGGCTTGCGCAGATCACACCAAGCTGAGAGACACTATGCGCCAACGACCGTTTGATCTGCGCAGCTTCGCGCTGATCGTCAGCCTAACCGCCGTCGGCGCGGCCTGGGCGATCTATAACCTGTTGCTGGCCGGTCCGATCCGCAACGAGTCCACCATGCGCTCACTGATCTGGGTGGTGTGTGCGACCCCGGGTGCGGTTCTGATCGGCTGGCTCATCGCCCGACGGCGCGAGGTGGGGCTGGCCTTCGCCTGCTGCTTCAGCCTCTACTTCTTCAGTTTCTTTATCGCCCAGCGCATCGAGTCGCTGTTCCTCAGCTCTGAGCAGGCGGCGGCGGGCGGTCACAGCATCTACTTCTGGGTTATGATCGGCATGCACCTAGCGGCTGGGGTGGGGCTGGCGATCTGGAGGGCGCTGAAGTAGGGGCTGCGTCCCCACAGTATTGACACTATGAATCGTGGTACGCTTTCTGATCTGCGTAACTGTGACGGCATTGCGGTCGGGCTCTGTCTTCTGGTTGCCGGTGCGCTCTTTGCTGTCTTCCGCAATCACGGGTTTGATGACCCCTATATCACCTATCGCTACGCGGCGAACGTGGCCTCCGGCCAAGGTTTTGTCTATAACCCTGGGCTGAAGGTGCTAAGTACGACGGCCCCGCTCTACGCGCTGCTGCTGGTTCCGGCGGCGATCATCGGGCTTGATCTGCCATTGGTCAGCAACCTAATCTGTTGCCTGAGCATCGGCGCGGGCGGGCTGGCGATCTGGCGTCTGGGGCGAAGCTGGGACGATCCGCTGGCCGGGTTTGTGGCGGCGATGTTCTACATGCTGTCGCCGTTTCAGATGCCCACAATGGGGGCCGAGACGAGCTTCGTGCTGGCGCTGGTACTCTGGGCATTTGTAGCTGCGTCCGGTGCCCACTGGCGGAGAGTTGCGGTGCTGCTGGGAATCGCCACGGTAGCCCGTGCCGATACGGTGCTGGCGGGGTTGGTGATTGCGCTCATCCTGGTGGCGGGGCGTGTCCGGTTGAAAAGATTAACGTGGCGCAGCCTGCCGTGGAGCGCGGCTGCGATCTACGCGCTGCTGCTCGCACCGTGGCTGATCTTTGCCCAGGCGTATTATGGCAGCCCCATCCCGGTGACACTGGCGGCCAAGCGTCATCAGATGCAGATCGTGGGCAGCCGCAGCTTTGGCCAGGGACTGATAGATCGAGCCATCAGTCTGTGGGAACTTCCCGCCTATCGGCTGCTGCTCATCCTCGCCTTGGTCGGAGTCCTTTATAGCCTGCTCCGGCGGCGCTCCGCCCTGGGAGTGTTGGGCTGGGCCGCGCTCTATGGTCTGGCCTACACCCTGCTGGGCGTCACGAGCTATTTTTGGTACTACAGCCCGATCTTCCTGGGCCTGATCATCGCAGCGGCCCTGGGGGTATCGGCAGTATCGGCGGTTGCCCAGCGCATAATCCGCCTGCGCACCGCCGGGGGGGTTGGACTGGTTCTGGCCGCCATCGTTCTCGCTGCTGAGCTTCTCGATCTCGCCAGTCTGTCGCTGCGGCCCGACTCACGCCTGGTGATCTACCACGAGATTGGCGACTGGCTGGCGCAAAACACGCCCGTCGAGTCCACTGTCGGCACCCTCGATGTCGGGATTATCGGCTACTACAGCCGGCGGCAGATCGTTGATTTTGCCGGACTGATCCAGCCCGAGGTGGCGACCCTGTTTGACTCGCAGCATGGCTATCTGGAGGCGGCCAACTGGGCGACACGGCGTTACCGACCAGATTACCTCGTGCTGAAAGAGGCACTGCCGCTGCTCTCGTTCGCGCCCGATCTCGGCGCACGCTGCGTGGCCCTGGCCGACTTCTCCGCTGCGCGGCCCACTGAGCCGATGACGATCTACCAGTGCGACTGGGATGTGCCGTAGAAATCTTCATCGTCATGATGCTAAAAATACCAGCAAAGCTGGTATTTTTAGCATCATGACGGTGATTTTCAGGGCGTCAGCCCCTGGTTTTCGATGGGAGCGACTCGCGGCGGCGGGCGATGCGGCGCAGGTGTGAGCGGCGCACCACCAGTTTCCACCAGAGCTGGATGAGCTGCACGCCGGTGCGCCAGATCCGGGGAAAGTTGAAAAACTGACTCTGGCCGTAGGTGCGGTGGTAGTGGTGAACCGGAACCTCGGCGAAACGGAACTGGGCGTCCTGAAGCTTCTTTACCAGCTCCAGGCAGATCGTCCCGCTGTCGGACTCGAGGTCAATCACATCGAAGACCTCGCGCCGGATAAGGCGAAAATCGCAGTCCACATCACGCAACTGGAAGCTGAAGAGCAGCTTGACCACATGGTGGTAGATCCGCCCAATGATCTTGCGGTGGAATGGATCGCCACGGTCAATTTTCCAGCCATTAACGATGTCAATATCATCGGTGAGGGCCGGGATGAGTAGCTTGATCTCACGTGGATCATACTGAGCATCGCCATCGGTGTAGAAGATCAGATCCTTGGTGGCGCTGGCGAACCCAACACGTAACGCGCCGCCGTACCCGAGCGCCTTGCGGTGGGTGAAGACGCGCAGGTGCTCGTAGTGGCTGTTCAGCGACTCAAGTACATCAACGGTGTAGTCGGTGCTGCCGTTCTCCACCACGATCACCTCATAGTCATCGGTGATCTCTTCCAGTGCGCCGATGACGCTGACAATCATACTCCCAATCGTGCCAGCGTCGTTGCAGGCCGGGAAGAATGCGGTGATACTCGGTCGATCTCTCATGAACCATGTTCCTCTTACGATGGTGTTCCGCAGTATGTGCCACACGTAGCGGCGAGCGATTATAGCATAGGAGTGAGATAGCGCATTAAGTCTCTAGAAAACGCTTCGCTGCCGCGAGGAAGGCGTTGCCTACGGCACCATCAGCTACGCGATGATCAAAAGTGAGCGAGAGGTAGCACATGGGCTTGATCGCAATGGCGTCCACTGTGCCGTAGCTCACGACTACGGGCCGTTTGACGATAGCCCCGACGCCGAGGATGCCTGACTGGGGCTGGTTGATAATGGGGGTGGCGAAGAGGCTGCCGCTGGTGCCGTGGTTTGTCAGTGTGAAGGTGCCGCCTTGAGTCTCGTCGGGCCGCAACTGGTGAGTGCGAACACGTTCAACGAGATCTCCCAGACTGCGGGCGAGGCCGAGCAGATTTCGCTCGTCGGCATCGTGCAGTACCGGCACGATCAGCCCTTCGGGGAGCGATACCGCGACGCCGATGTGCGTGCGCCGATGAAGGATGATCCCTTCAGGGCTAAAACTTCCGTTCAGCAGTGGGGCTGCCTGGAGCCCCGCCAGTGCGGCCTGGATAAAGTAGGGTGTGAAGGTCAGCCGCACGCCCTGGGCCGCGAAGGTGTCCCGGCTGGCGGTGCGGTGGGCCACCACCCGACTCAGATCAACCTCAATCACAGCGGTGACGTGGGGTGCGGTGCGGATGGATCGCTCCATATGCTCGGCGATGGCCCGGCGCATGGGACTAAGCGGGATGAGCTCGGCGTCATTAGGAACCGAGGGCTGAGGGCTGAGGGCTGAGGGCTGAGGGCTGAGGGCTGAGGATGTAGGCGCAGACACCGATTCCTCGATTTTGGCGATGGCATGCAGAACGTCCTGCTTCGTCACCCGGCCATTCTGTCCGCTACCCGTGATCTGGGCCGGGTTGAGGCGATTCTCGGCCAGCAGACGAGCAACCACCGGCGAGAGGAAAGGACTCTGGCCGGTATCCGCAGGAACGATGCGGGCGAGGAGTGTGCCGACGCGCACCGTCTCGCCCTCGGCCACGATCAGCTCCAGGAGCGTGCCAGAGACCGGCGAGGGTAGTTCGGTGTCCACTTTATCGGTTACGATCTCCAACAGCGGCTCGTACTTCTGGACGGTCTCGCCGGGCCGCTTCAGCCAGCGCCCAATGGTTCCCTCAGTGACGCTCTCGCCGAACTGAGGCATTCTGATCTCTGTGGTCATAGTATCCCATTCCCGTAGGATCGAAGGTCACGCATCGAAGCCCATTGCCCGTAGAAACACCTCAACTGCCCTGGGGTCAAAATGTGTTCCAGCCTGCCCACGGATGTAGTCAACCACTTTTTCGATGGGCCATCCCGCACGGTACGGGCGATCGGAGCGTAGCGCGTCCCATACATCTGTAACAGCAAAGAGCCGCGCCGACAGCGGGATCTCCTCACCCACGAGACCGCGTGGGTAGCCACTGCCATCCCATTTTTCGTGGTGACAGAACGGAATATCGAGGGCCGGGCGCAGAAAGGGGATCGGCGCAAGCATGTCATAGGCGTACTGCGGATGACGGCGCATGATTACCCACTCCTCCTCCGTCAGCTTGCCGGGCTTGAGCAGGATCGCGTCCGGGATTCCAAGCTTGCCAACATCGTGCAACAGAGCCCCACGGCGCACATGGGTAAGCTCGGGGTCAACAATGCCCGCCGCATGGGCCAGCCGCACAGTCATCTCAGTGACTCGCAGGGAATGACCCTCCGTCTCTTTGTCACGCAGGTCGAGAGCGTACACCCAGCCCTCAATCGTCGCATCATAACTGAGGAGCAGATCCGCGTGCGCCTGTTGGAGTGCGGCGCGCTCATTGAGCAGGCTGTGATAGCGGTTGAGGCGGGTGATGGTCTTCACCCGTGCGCGCAACTCGGCGCGATTGAAGGGCTTAGTAATAAAATCGTCGGCCCCAACCTCGATCCCGCGCAGGCGTGAGTTAGCATCATCCAGAGCCGTGACCATGATCACCGGCACTTCGGCCAGATACGGGTCGGCGCGCAGGCGCTCGCAGACTTCAAACCCGTCCATACCCGGCATCATCACATCCAGCAGGATCACGTCTGGAGTAAGTGCGGTGGCCTGGCGCAGTGCCTCCGGGCCGTCGGCGGCAAACGCCAGAGTATAGCCCTGCCCCTCCAGCAGATCTTCCAACGTCTCACGCCCCATAATATTATCATCAACAATAAGAACAGTACTCATCGGGGACATCTAAACCACCTCGTTATGCTGTTAACAATCGCTGAATTATGTCTACTAGCCCCTTCAGGCTGACGGGCTTCGTCAGATATTCGGTTACACCAGCAGCGATACACCGCTCGCGGTCGCCAGGCATCGCCAGGGCGGTCAGTGCGATGATCGGCGTCGTCTTGTAGTCGGGAATGCCCCGTAAGCGGCGGGTCGCCTCTAGGCCATCCATCTCAGGCATCTGAATATCCATCAGAATGATATCTGGACGGGCCTCTGCAATCACATCGAGAGCCTCGCGGCCATTGCGGGCAATGACCACACAGTAGCCGCGATCGTGCAAATAATCGCCGATGGCGATGATATTGACCTCGTTATCCTCAACAAGCAAGATGCGTACATTAAGAGGAGAAATCGTGGTCTGTGCGGCGATGATCAGTGCTTCACGGGCAACTTCTGGCCCAGCGACAACGATCCCCAGTGCATGCCGGAGTGTCTCGCGGGAAATTGGCTTGACAAGGTACTCGGCGGCCCCAGCCGCCAGTCCCCTCGCACGATCATCCACCACAGAGACAATGATCACCGGAATAGTCTGTAGGCGCGGATCGGCTTTGAGCTGTGCCAATACGTCCCACCCCGACTGGCCCGGCATCTGCAAATCAAGGAAGATGACATCAGGATGGATGCTGACCACCTGCTCCAGAGCTCCCTCGCCCTTCGGGTGGACAATGGCATGAATGCGCAACTCCTGGAGGTAGCGTGCGAGTTGTTCCCCCGCCGTCTCTGAGTCCTCGATGACAACTGCCGAGTGGAGTGTAGTGCTCCCCTTGAATGGGAAGGCTGAAGAGGGAGACTTCGCGTCTACTAGCTCTGGCGGGGGGTAGGGCAGCGCAATGACAAAACGACTGCCCTTGCCGATCTCACTCTCGACCGAAACACTGCCACCATGCAGTTCCGCCAGACGGCGCACGAGGGCCAGCCCCAGCCCGGTGCCATCGTGCTGGCGGCTCAGGCTCGAGTCGAGCTGGATAAAGGGCTGAAACAAACGGGCCATGCCCTCCGGCGACATACCGATGCCGGTGTCCTCGACGGTAAAGCGGATGACTTCCATCTCGGTGTCAATGGTGACATCAAGATTGACTCGCCCATCTTTCGGGGTGAACTTAACCGCGTTGCTCAGCAGGTTCACCAGCATCTGCTTCAGGCGCTTGGGGTCGGCATTCACCTTGGCCAACCGGTCGCTCAGTTGGAGCCCTAGCTGGAGATGTTTCTTGATCGCCTGCTCCTTGACAAACAAGAGGCTTGCCTCGCAGACGTCCGCGATCATAAAGACATCATACTGTAGCTCCATCCGTCCAGACTCGACCTTCGAGAGATCGAGGATGTCGTTAATTAGCGCGAGCAGGTGGCGACCACTGGTTTCAATATTGCGCAGCGACGCCTGTTGGCGCTCGTTGAGCGGGCCACGAAGCTGCTCCAGCAGACCTTCGCTGAGTGCCAGGATCGCGTTGAGCGGCGTGCGCAGTTCGTGACTCATGTTGGCGAGGAACTCGTCCTTGGCGCGTACCGCTCGTATCAGGTCGGTATTGGCACGGCTCAGGTCGGCGGTGCGTTCGTCTACTCGACGGGCCAGCAAGTTGCGCTCCTCGATCAGCGCCTCCTCCGCATGGCGGCGCTCGGTGATGTCGCTGAAGAAACCGACCAAGAACTCCTCGTCGTTCAGACGGGTTGAGGTAGCCTTAACATCGGCGTAGAATATATTCCCATCTTTGTGGCAACAGGGGATGCTGATGGCAATTACTTTGTCGCCACGCTCTAGCGCCGCAAACTCGGCAAGCACCCTGGGCAAGGCTTCGTGCGGGTGCAGATCAACGATGGCGAGATGAATGAACTCGTTGTACGTGTAGCCAAATAAGTTGCACATAGCTGGATTGATGTACTGAAATGAGTGATCGGCAATACGCATGGCAATGATACCTTCGCTTGCGCCCTCGAAGATCACCTGGTAGCGAATCTCACTCTCTTTCAGCGCAGCCTCAGATCGCTGGCGCTGCTGCTCCTGCTCGATGAACTCAAGCGCAAACATGATATCCATTGCCATTTCGGCAAATAGCTTGATCTCATCTTCGTCAAAGAAATGAGGTTCGGATGCATACAGGTTGAGTGTGCCATACAGTCTGCCAGTGACGGTGAGTGGAAAGACGGCTGATGCACGGTAGCCTAGACGCAGGGCGTCGGTCCGCCACGGGGCCATGCGCGGGTCGGTGTCAATATCATTTACTACGATGGGTTGACCTGTGAGCAGGGCAGTGGCAGTCGGGCCATGTCCACGCTCGCTGTCATCCAGCACAATGCGGAGATTATCCACATAGGTACCAACCTCACCCGCACGAGCGACCGGGATCACCCGTTTGGTCTGCGGGTCGAGCAATCCGATCCAGGCCATGCGAAACTCGCCCTGGGAAACAGCGATTCGGCAAGACTCCTCAAACAGCTTATTGGGTTCACGCACGCGCACAATCGTCTGGTTGATGGCGCTGAGCAGGGCGTAGGTGCGGTTGAGGTTATTCAGGCGCATTTCCGCCTGTTTGCGCACGGTGATGTCACGCGAGACACCGACTACCTGCATCTTGCGTGCGTTGTTCAGTACATAGTTGGTGGTCACTTCGGTAGTGATGATGCTGCCATCCTTGCAGATCTGGTCCAGCTCATCGGTGTGCGGCGGCGATCCGATGGATGGCGGTCGCTCGGCCAGCAGCGTCAGCACTTTGGTGAGCGAGGCGGGGGTGAGCGTCTGGTCCATCGTCTGCTGCATCACCTCGTGCGGGGTATAGCCGCGCAACTTCTGCACCGATGGGCTAACATACGTGAAGTTCTGAGATTCGAGATCAAGAATCCAGATCACATCGGCGGTATTCTCGGAGATCAGGCGATAGTGAGCCTCGCTTTGGCGCAGCATCTCTTCGGCGCGTCGGCGTGTATAAAGATACAAGAGAAAGATTACCGCCGATAGCATCTCAACCGAGAGGAGGATCCAGGCATTCCAGCCACGGACGTCAGCTACATAGGCCGGACCGGGTTGAGCCACAATACTCCAGGTACGCCCATAGATCGTAAGCTGGGTCGTATAGTGTGGCCCATCTTCAAGGTTGGCTATATCAGGCGTTGGGCCTGCGGGCAGAGTTTGCGTGCCGGAGCGCGATGGATGAAATGCGAACAATTGTGGCTGAGGATCGCTAACGTCAAACAGATACAGTTCAATATCGTGTGGGTTGATCTCGTTGAGGGCATTTTCAATTCATCGGTCGTCTGCACCAGATGGAATGGTGGCGTGAGCGTGGACTGGCCGGAGTCACGTGCGCGAATGATCGTCTGTAATTCGTCAGGCATCGAGCCCATGTCGAGACCGAGGATCGTCCGGTTGACGGCGAAAGGCTCAATGAACGTGACCGGGAAATATTCGGCACGATTGCTCGCCGGGACGTGTATTCCGTTGACATCCTGCTTAAATACCGAAATATCACTGGCCTGTTCGTATGCCGCACGCGTATCCGCTGGTACCCGCGACACCCAGGCGATAGCCTGCGTGCTGGGCAAGCGATCCAGAAAGGGGGTAGTAAATTGGCGAAACTTCGTGCGATCAATCTGGGGCGCCGTCGCAAAAAGCGCACGCACCGCGAGCAACGATTGCTCGTTATCTGCGAGATGGACGTGAATCACACGGGTCATCTCGGATGCATCAGCAACGAGGCGCACATCTAGTTGCCGGTTCCAATCATTCCAGGAAAGCATGAAGGTGAGCAGCGCCATCCCGACCATGAAACCAACGAATAGCCAGACCAATGGCTCCGAAAGGAACTGGGTGAGGCGGTATTTGGGGGGAGGAAGCGTGTGCATGGAGTTAGAGTACTATTCTTGGTATAGGCTAGGGTGAAGCAGTAACGTGATTGGATAGCATCCGATCACACGATGTATCGTTGCTTCGCTTCCAAGGGGCGTGCTGCATGGTGCTATTATAGCGGCCAACGCAATCTGTTAGATAGAGGCACATGCAGGATTGGTGCAACGTCCTCCGGGTCAATTTTTATGCAGGCAACGTCTACGGCGATTCTCACGCGCCACGCCCGACGCAACTTTCTGGTGAACGTGCTCGATGGCTGCGCCTTCGTCTTCGGCCTCAGCATGGTCTCGCGCTTCACCATCATCCCCCTAATGGTCGAACGCCTCTCGGATGCACGCTGGCTCCAGGGGCTTATCCCAGCCCTCTATTACGCAGGCTGGCTGCTGCCCGGTCTCTTTATGGCCCCCATCGTGACGGCCATGCCCCGGCGCAAGCCCTGGATCATGGTCGCCACGCTGGGCGAGCGATTGCCCTTCCTGTTGATCGGGATCCTCTTCCTGACCCTGCCAAACCTGCCGCCGACCACGCTGCTCACGGCCTTCTTTCTGCTGTACGCGATCTACACGATCAGCTCCGGCCTGACCTCAATCGCCTGGCAGGACTTCATCGCCCGGCTGATCCCAAAGCGGCTCTGGGGCACCTTCTTCGGGCTACAGAACGGACTGGGCGGCATCCTCGGCGTGGGCAGCGCGGCGGTGGCGGGGATCATTCTGGCGACGATGCCCTTCCCGCAGAGTGTGGGCGTCCTCTCCCTGCTCTGCTTCGCGGCCATGGTCGTCTCCTACATTTTTCTCGGCCTCAGCGTTGAGCCGCCCCAGGAGACGATCCCACGCCAGCGGTTCGCCACCTTTCTGCGCGGGATCGGCCCGCTGCTGCGCCGCGATAAGACGTTTCGGATCTACCTGATCTGCCGCGCCGCGATTGCCCTGGGGCTGACCGGCCACGCCTTCCTTACCGCAGCCGCCCTTGAGCGTTTCCACCCGCCACCCTCCGATGTGGGAATTTTCACCGGGGCCCTGCTGGGCGCACAGGCGCTCGCCAACATTGGGCTAGGTGCGCTGGCCGACCGCTGGGGCCACAAACAGGTGCTTGAGATCTCGACCGCTATGGGCCTCGCCGCCCTGCTCATGGCTGTCCTGGCCCCACAGTTGATCTGGTTTGTGCCGATCTTCATTCTGGTGGGCGCATCCCAGGCCGGGTACCAGCTCTCGGGGTACACCCTAATCTTCGCCTTCAGCTCGCCCACCGAGCGCCCAACCTATATCGGCGTCGCCAACACCGCCTTGGCCCCGGTGGCCGCGCTTGGCCCGCTGCTGGCCGGCTGGCTCGCTGCCATTCTCGGCTATGGCCCGGTTTTCCTCATGCTGGTGGCCATTGGACTTTTGGGCATTGCGATGCTGCACTCGCAGGTACAGGTAACGAGAAAAAACGAATAAGCGAATGCTGAAGATCAGCATTCGCTTATTCGTTTTTTCTCGTTACGTACGAATGTCTACGGGTAGATTTTGGCGATGATGCGGGTGGTACGACGCGAGACGGCGACGAACGCATTAACCACGGCGGGATCGAACTTGGTGCCGCTGGCATCAACAAGATAGGCCAGCGCTTCGGCGTGGCTATAGGCGGACTTATACGAACGCTTCTCGCGCAGAGCATCGTAGACATCGGCCACAGCCACAATTCGCGCTGGCAGGGGGATCTCCTCCCCAGCGAGCCCACGTGGGTAGCCACACCCGTCCCACTGTTCGTGGTGGCAGCCAATCACGGCGATCATGGTTGGGTCATCAATGAGGCGGGCAATGCGGGCGACTCCCAGATCGGGGTGGCAATCCATCATCGCTCGCTCATCGGTGGTAAGCTTGCCAGTCTTGAGGAGTAGGTGGTTCGGCACGTCCATTTTCCCAATATCATGTAGTCGGGCGGCCCGAGCAATGGAGTGTATCTCTGCATCTGATAGCCCGAGTTGGCGTGTGATCAAACTGGCGATACGACCGACTCGATGACAGTGGCTTGATGTTGCTGCATGGAAGCTATGCATTGACCAGTGCAGCGAGTCCTCAACACGACTGTCGCCCATACTACGTGTACCAGGAAAGGCAAGCTCTATCATCATTTTGCAACTCTGCCTCTGACTATAAAGCTAATCAGCCACGATGCTAAGTATATCTTATTCTTACGTCGCTATCATTAAAAAAAAGTAACGGCCTGTTTTGAGGAATTCTAGACATTGATGATACCACGTGTTAGCGTGAGAGTTGAAATATGAGAGCCATATGAGAGAAGGCGGCGATTGCACGTTATGGTAGAGGCGAGTGCCACGAGCTCACTGCCCGCCTGTACATTGTTCGTTCCTCCGGATCACCGTAGGAGGAAGCGAAAGGACACCTCCCACTCCAGACCACCGACACACTGTTTATACCCCCCCCCACTATCGAAGAAAGCGAGCGAGAATTATGTCCACACTCCGCCGCCGCTGTCAGTTATGCCTCCCCGTCGTCTTGTTGCTCACGATCACCGCTTGCGGTGGTACCACTCCGCCCTCTGCTACCGCCCCAACCAAGGTGCCCACGAGCGTACCGGCTGCCGCCACCGTTGCGCCTACCAGCGCACCGGCTGCCGCCACTGTCGTGCCCACGAGCGCACCGGTTGCTACTACCGTTGCGCCTACCAGCGCATCGGCTGCTACTACCGTTGCGCCCACCGCCATCGCGGGAAAGGGCGACCCCGCCACCGGCCCCGGCGGCAGTGCCGATACGAGCGGTACGTACGTCTCTGACCTCGGCTTTCGCCCCGATGCTAACGGTTTCGCATTCCCGAACTACGGTGGAGATTCCGGGGTGACGAACCTTACCCCCAACGATATCCGGCGTATGTTTGGCGATCAAGCCTGCGTGTCAATCCAGAACGGGCAGTGTACCCTCACACCCCCCGGCGAACAGCAACTCCAACAGATCAACGCCTCGATGAATGGCGGCCACTGCGAGGGCATGGCCGTGTTGAGCAATCTCTTCTACACCGGCCAGCTAGATCCTAATAAATTTGGGGCGGCCAGCGTTCCCCAGCTACAGATCGCGGGCAACGAGCCTCTCCAGCGCGAGATTGCCTATTGGTTCACGACCCAATACACTCAGCCCGCCCGTGGGACTATCTTGAAGCAGACTCCGAGCGGCGTGCTGAACACCCTGATAACCTCCCTCGCCGCTGGCCCCACGGGCGGCGATCAGTTTGCGGTAGGTATTTACAAGCGCGACCGCTCCGGCGGCCACGCGATCACGCCCTACGCTGTCGAGGATCGCGGCAAGGGTATCTTTTGGATCATGGTTTACGATAACAACTACCCCGGCCAGGCCAGGGCGGTTGAGGTTGATACCACCAACGATACTTGGAACTACGTAGGCTCCACCAATCCCGCCGAGTCTGAGGGGCGCTACGAGGGTGATGCCTCAACCTTCACCCTGGAACTTGCGCCGATTGGCTCGCGCCTTGGCCTACAGAACTGTCCGTTCTGCGATACCCCGGTCGCCGCTCGCGTTGGCGGTGCCCTTATGCGCCAGGCCAATCAGTCCCAGTACAACCAGATCTGGCTGGAGGGTGACGCCGACTTGCTGATCACCGACGCGAAAGGCCGCAGCGTTGGTTTCAAGAATGGTGTGTTCATCAACGAGATTACCGGATCGCTCACCAACGCGAACAAGTTCGGCGTGAATGTCTGGGACACGAATGCTGAGCCGGTCTACTACATCCCGACCGATGTTGATTTCACCATCAGCATTGACGGCAGTCGGCTGACCAAACCGGCCAACTCGACGGTCACGATGATCGGCCCCGGCTACGCTCTGGAAGTCAGTGACATTATCCTTGAGCCCGGCCAGGTGGATACGCTCGATGTTTCGCCCGATGGCAGCCTGCTCTCTTACCGCACCGAGAGCGGCGAGACACCCTTTATGCTGGTTGCCATTGAGACGGACGCCGCCGACTACCAGTTTGGGGTTTATGGCGAGAAGATGGCCCCCGGCGAGGCGCTCAATCTCTCGCTGGACACCAAGAAGGGCACGCTGAGTATTGATACGATTGACAATACAGAGGCGGGGAGCTACAGCCTGGAAGTGGCCCGCTACGACGACAAGGGCGAGCAGGTGTTCGGTGCATCTGGGGTGGCCCTCGATCCCAACGATGTGCTGTACATTGACTATTTGCTCTGGCCCGGTAACGGCAAGCCGATGTCGCTAGACCTGGATAAGGGTGGCGACGGTACGGTTGACGAGACCCTACAGGTGGACGATGTGACAGATACGTTCACGCAGTAGCGTATCGCCGTTGGAGGGATGAATCACATGCGCCGCGTGCCAAAGGCACGCGGCGCATGTGATTCATCCCTCCAACGACAACCATACCTCGTAGACAATGCTTTTCTGAATGCCCAGCTCGTGGGCAACAGCGCGGGAAGCCGCACTCCCGCCGTGGCCTTGGTCGCGCAGGATGCGCAGGCGGCGGGCAATTTCGTCTGTGCTGGGCGGCTCGCTGAGGGCGGCGGGGGCCGATAGCCGCCGCCGATCACGCTTGCGCTCGCCCCCTGGCGGACGTCCTGCGATCACCAGAGTATACTCGCCGCGTGGTTCGTCTGCGCTAAAGTGGGCCAGGGCCACGCTCACCGTAGCTCGGCGCAGATCCTCAAAACGCTTGGTCAGATCCTTCGCCACCACCATCTGCCGGTCGCCCAGCACCTCCAGGATGTCGCCCAGGGAATCTACCAGACGGTGTGGAGCCTCGAAGCAGACCAGGGAGAGGGTTAAGTCGGCCAGATCCTCAAGCACGGCACGGCGCTCGCCGCCGTGCCGGGGCAAGAATCCCACAAACACAAAGCGGTCGCTGGGCAGGCCCGATGCGGTTAAGGCGGCCACCGGGGCGCTCGGGCCGGGTACGGGCGACACCACAAAACCGGCGCTGATGCAGGCGCACACCAGTTCGTAGCCGGGGTCGGAGACACCCGGCGTACCCGCATCCGAGACCAGAGCCACATCGCCCTCGCCCAATGCCGCCAGAATAGCATCGAGCCGGGACAGCTTGTTGTGTTCGTGGTACGAGATGCAGCGCGTGGTAATCTCATAGTGGCTCAGCAACCGCTGAGTATGGCGGGTATCCTCAGCCGCGATCAGACGCACCTCGCGCAGCACCCGCAGGGCACGCATGGTGATGTCTTCGAGGTTGCCTATGGGAGTCGCAACGAGATATAAAATACTCATCCCCGCCCTTTGTCATGTGACGATCTGTTTTCGCCAGTACTCCAGCAACTCCTCCACAATCTCCTCCATACCGATGGTCGGCTCCCAGCCGGTGGCTTCGCGCAGTTTACGATTGTTGCCCTGGAGGATGGGTTCGTCGCTGGGTCGCAGGCGGGCCGCGTCCTGGCGCACCTCAACCGGGACACGCCCACGTTCTACCACCATCTGTACAATGTCGCCGATGCGGGTGGCCCGCCCCGAGCAGAGGTTATAGACCTCGCCGGGAGTACCGCGATCTAGGAGCAGCCAGAGGGCGCGGGCCACATCGCGCATGTGGGTGAAGTCGCGCTGCGGCTCCAGGTTGCCCACCAGCAAGGCTGGCGGCTGGAGTCCGGCCTCGATCTCGGCCATCTGGCGGCAGAAAGTCTGGATCGAGCAGCGGTCGCCCTGGCGGGGACCGACGTGGTTAAACGAGCGAGTGACCAGCACGTGCATGCCAAAATTATCGTGGTACTGGAGGCCGGTCAGCTCAGCGGCTACCTTACTAACCCCGTAGGGGCTGCCGGGGCGTAGCGGGTGATCCTCGCGGATGGGCACCTCATCGGGGCGCACAACGCCGTACTCGGCGCTGGTACCGGCAATGTGGATGCGGGCACCGGGGGCGTGGCGGCGCAGCGCCTCCAGCAGATTCAGCGTACCCTCCACGTTGGTTCGCATGGTGTGAACAGGAGCCTGCCACGAGGCGCTTGGGTAGCTCTGGGCGGCCAGATGGAAAACGCGGTCGGGGGCGGCGGATCGCACCGCTACATCAACAGCAAAGGCATCCTCAATATCGCCCTCGTGGACGGTGACGCGGCCAAGCAGATGCGCAATCGGTCGCGGGTCGCTACGCCAACGCTTGAAGACGTGGATGTCGAGGCCGGGGATCGTGAGCAGGTGGTCGGCCAAAAAGCTGCCAACCGGTCCGGTAATGCCGGTGATAAAGACGCGCACAGAATCCCTCGTTCTCTCAGGACTATTGCGATACCTTCGCCCTCACCCCCCAGCCCCCTCTCCCAGAACGGGAGAGGGGGAGCAGATCGCTCTCTGATGAGGAAATCCCCCCTCTCCCCCGGTGGGAGAGGGGCAGGGGGTGAGGGGAAAAGATTGGTGCAGGATCCGCCTAATTACGGCTAAAGCCTCGACTCCTCATCTGACGAGTCTGAGCTAACAGCCGTCTCTAGCAACAAGGGTGTAGGAATCGATCAGCTTTCCTGAGGGATCGCGCAACTCAACGGTAGTACCAAGAAACCAGATCTGATTAGTGCGGCCCCAATAGAAGAACGAATTGCCCGAAACCGGCTCTGGCTGATCCGTGCCGCTCCTGCTGTAGATCGTGACATACTTACTGGGGCCAGTCAGTGTAAACGTGGGGAAGGTGTAGGATATCGTCGTTTGCGCTTTCACGATTTTCCAGCCCGTAAGGGTGACGCTCGTTTCGCTATTGTTAACCAGTTCAACGTACTCAGCGTCCGGCGCGGTGGGCAGCGGGTCGGTATCGCTACAGACAGCGGCGTTAATCTTGATCCCAGCGGCGGCGGCGGTTGCTGTGGCGGCGGTTGCCGTGGCGGGGTTTGACGTTTGGGTGCTGGTAGCGGTTGCTGTGGAGGTTGGTATTGCTGTTGCGCCCGTCATCGGGGTTCGAGTTGCCGTCGCGGCGGCAGCAGAACTCGATGTTGGGGTTCGGGTTGGCGTCGCGCCGGTTGTAGTGGGGATTCGTGTCGCTGTTGCCGTAGTTGTGCCAATTCTGTTGGTTGGCACAGGCGATCTCGTCGCGGTCGAGAATGCAGTTGCCCCCGCCGTACCGGTCTCCGTAGGCATCGCCGAAGTGGTATCCAGAGGCCAGTCAACGTAGCATGTGAAGCGCCCGACAAGGGCGCGGGTGCTGCGTACCCGCACCTCAACGTCATATTTCCCGGCGTGTTCGTTGACGTGGAGAGGGATGCGCCACGCCCCATCCTGGTCTGAGAGTCCGCCACCCACGGGGCGGGTATTCAGGTAGGCGATCAGGGACTCGTACGGCGGTGCGGTGAGGCCCGTGAGGAAGGTGGTCTGCTTATTTGGGCAGGAGATGGCGACGACATCAACGGCAGCACTGGTCGGAGTACCGAGCAGGACGCCGACGCCGATGAGGAGCACAAACGCCAATAGCAGTGGGAATAAAAAAAAACGACGTGCCAAGAGGGTTGTGTGCTGGCTGCGCTACTCACGTCAACCAGCGTGGTACAATCGGCGGTGGTGGGCGATAGTGGGTTCGAACCACCGACCTCCACGATGTCAACGTGGCGCTCTAACCAACTGAGCTAATCGCCCGAATGCACCGTTATGCTACCATCGAACCGGGTACCTGTCAAGCCAACCGATACGCCTATGGACGCCCCCGCAGACCTGTTTTCCGGCATCATACCGGATGTTGCCCTTATCCTTGGCCATGCTGCCCGCATCGCCGCCAGCCGCAGGTACGGCCTCTGGCTGATTGGCGGTGCTGTGCGCGATCTACTGCGCGGTGCTGCCCTAGATCGCGACATTGACCTTGCGGTTGAGGGTGACGCTGTGGATCTTGCGGCGGCCATAGCCGAGATGCTGGGTGGTCGCGTGCTGGCCAGCCACGGTGCCTTTGGTACCGCCACCCTCGTTATTCCCTGCGTTGCCACCCTTGCGGGCGAGCTAACTCTCGATCTGGC
Source organism: Chloroflexales bacterium (assembly GCA_037134395.1). Taxonomy (GTDB): domain Bacteria; phylum Chloroflexota; class Chloroflexia; order Chloroflexales; family Chloroflexaceae; genus Oscillochloris. Next base: position 10,246 of record JBAXMH010000017.1, on the reverse strand, counting down.
TGGTACGCGGACTGAGTCCTACCCGCAGCCAGCCGCCCTGCCGGTGGTTCGTCCCGCCGCCATTACCGACGATCTGCGCCGACGTGATTTTAGCCTCAATGCGATTGCCGTGGAGCTATTGGCCGATGACGGTATCCTGCGTGCGGGTACTCTGCTCGACCCGTTCGGCGGGCGGGCCGACCTGGAGGCCGGGCGGCTGCGCCTGCTGCATCCCTACAGTCTGCGGGACGACCCGACCCGCATCCTACGCGGGCTGCGTCTGGCATCTCGCCTCGATCTGCATCCCGACGCAGCCACCGCCGCCCAGATCGCCGAGGCGCTGGAGCGGGGCTACCTCGGCATGCTCACCCCCGAGCGCATCCTGGGCGAGATCTGCCTCGCCCTCGATGAACCCCATCCCGACGCGGTACTGGCCCTCTGTGACGCATGGCGCGTCACGCCGCAGATTGCCCCCGGCCTGGCCTGGAGCGCGGCCCTGGCGGCACGGGTGACGAGGGGGCAGGAGGCAGGGGGCAGGGGGCAGAGGGCAGGAGACAGGAGGCAGGAGACAGGAGGCAGAGAGCCGGGATTCAGATCCAGCCCTCTTCTGCATCCTATCGCCCGCCTCCTGCCTTCTATCGCCCGCTTCCTGCCTCCTGCCGCCCACCCCCAGTCTCCTGCCGCCCACCCCCAGTCTCCTGCCGCCCGCCCCCAGTCTCCTGCCATCCACCCCCGCCCCCCGCTCCTCACTGCCGGGTTGCTCTGCTACGACATGAAGGCAGAAGATCTGACGGCCCTCACGAGACGCTACCCGCTGCCCGTGCCCTTCGCTCGTCTCGTTCAGGAGATTGCCTCGGCTCGCGCAATCGCCTCCATACTTAGTGCCGAGCTACGGCCCAGTCAGATCGATCAGTTGCTGCGTCCGTTCAGCGAGATCATCATCTCTGTCATCCACTACGCTGAGGCAGAGTTGGCGGGCCAGGTTGCGGCGCACTACCTCCACACGATCCGCCCGGCCCGCGCACCCCTTGATGGGCGCGACATGCAGCGGCTCGGCGTCGCTCCCGGCCCAATGATCGGGCGAATTCTCGACGACCTGCGTGTGGCCTACCTCGATGGCGATGTGACGACACGGGAACAGGCCGAGATCTGGGTGCGCGAGCGGATCGCTTTGCTCACCGTCCGCCAATAACTGCCGTGTAGCTCGTCACCCACTCGTAGTAGGGCACGCAGTTTTTGGTGCCATCGCTACAGTCGGACGTGGGGGTTCTCCAGAAGGAGATCTTGTCGAAGTTATCCAGACCATTCGTTGTGCAGCCCTGGGCACCGAGCAGATCATTGCCTTTGCAGGCGTCGAGTACTACCGGCACCGAGCCGAACCATGCAGCCAGATCACCCTGGAGCTTGGGGTTGAGCGAGTGTTCCAGCCACATATAGGCGCAGTTTCGGTGAGGCGGGTTGACCGCCAACATGGTGGTGTCGGCCCAGCCGGTAGCACCCTCTTTGGGGATGACGCTATCAACGGGCACGCCGCCACCCTTGAGCAAATTCACCTGAAAAGGCCAGGATGAGGATGCTACCACGCCCTCATTCTTAAAATCATCAGTCTGCGCGGTGGCATTATGCCAGTAGCGGCTCACTAGTTTACGCTGCGTGCGCAGCAGATCTAGGGCCGCATTGAACTGGTCGCGGGTGAGACTGTAGGGATCATTGATGCCTAGCTCGGGCCTGTGGGCCTTGAGGTAGAGCGCGGCGTCGGCAATATAGATCGGGCCGTCGTATGCCTGCACGCGGCCCTTGTTGCTCTTCCCGTCGGGCAGATTCATCTCCTCAAAAACCACCTTCCAACTGTCGGGCGGGGTCGGGAAGGTTGTGGTGCTGTACATCAGCACATTGGACCCCCACTGGTAGGGGACGCCGTAGTGCTTGCCATTCAGCGTGAACCAGGGCGCGTCTTGCAGGCGCGGATCAATCGTCTTCCAACTGGGGATAAGAGCCGTGTTGATCTCCGCAACGCGGTTGCTGGCCACCAGACGCAGGCTGGCGTCTCCCGATGCGGTGACCAGATCGAATCCGCCCTCACTCATCAGGGCCACCATCTCATCGGAGGTAGCAGCGGTCTTCACCGTCACCTTGCAGCCACTATCCTTCTCGAACTGTGTCACCCAATCGTAGTTTATATCGGCCTCGCCGCGCTCAATGTAGCCGTCCCAGGCCACAATGGAGACGGATCCCTCGCCGGCTCCCAGCGACTGGATTGGGTCTCCAATAGCGGTTGGGGTAGCGGGTGTCTGTGGCGCGGCACCGCATGCGGCCAGCGCCAGAGCCATGATGAAGGGGGCCACCTTGCCGAGTTTCCTGCCGATCATGAGAACCTCCCGTTCAACTGAGCGTCTGCGACACACGAGATCTACGGTTTCACGATGTTGATCATACTCACAGCGAAACTGAGCAACGCTTGGTCGGAACTGCCATAGCGTGAGGGCTGGAAGTTGCCCGCCTCCAGCGTCAGTGTGATCGTCTGCTGGCCTTTCACAAGGGTGATCGGAAGCGAAGAGGGCTGACCGGCGATCATGGGTAGCGGCACGGCGGGCTGATCGCCTACCTGAACAGTGAGGATTCCATGCGTCCCAACGCCGCTTGGACTCTGAGGATCGTGAAGGTACACCGACGTGATCTGGAGCTGCACGGTCTGCGCCGCAGGTGACTCAATCTCCAGTGTTGCGGGCGATGTCGCCCAGCACCATTTTGACTCAGGCGTGCGCCATCCTTGGCCAAAGCTCAGATGCAACGACGAATTAGCGATTACCGGATAGACCGTCGTCCAGGCGTCGTTTACGAGGGGCTGCTGTCCGGCAAATGCAACATCCAGAAGTTGGCGTGAGGACTCGTAGCCCGGTGCGAAGGACGTATCGGGCATCTGAGTCTGATCTTTGTGCAGCACGACATAACGATAACCGTTTTGCGCCAGGTCGTCCTGAAAGCTGGCGAACGCGGAGATCTGGCCGTTGATGCGGAGGATGGACATACCCGCGCTGCGGGTATTGAGCAGGGCGTTGAAGATCGGGTGGCGAGCGTAGGTACGTGAGACGTAGCCGCCATCAATTCCCTTGCCGTGGGTGATCTGGTAGATCTGGTAGAACGACGAGGTGTGCTGGAATGCCAGGCCATACGAGAAACCGGCAGCCGGTTTCAGCGGCAGATCGAAGACGCCGTACTGCGCAGGATCGTTGGCGATCTGCTGGTAGAAGGGCGGCGTGGGTCGTAGCGACTCGGCGGGAAACGGGCGCGGCCAGATCTGGAGCAGGAGCAGTGCGGGCGCGCTGATCAGCAGTGGCCCGCGCCAGCGCGGCAGGTGATGTACCAGCCAGGCCAGACCGCAGGCAGCGCCGATGCCCAGACCGATCACACCGACCTGCATAAAACGTCCTGGTGTCCGCATAAACTCCAGCCCCGGCAGTTGTCGCAGGTAGGCGTAGGGCATCCTGATTGCATGGCCGCCGATCAGCAGTGGTTGCCCACGGACGTATAGCTCTGGCCCCAGCCCAAAGATCACGCAGAGCAGCGCGAGCAGCAGCCACGGCCACACCCGGCGGCGGTCGCGGATCATTCCTAGTCCCGCCAGCATCAGCCCGATCCACGGCAGCGACACCGCCGTCTCGTGGCTGATCTGCGCCGCCGCGTCGTCTGGTTGCAGGATCGAGAGCGACCAGGTGCCGAACAGGGCGCTGATTCGATCTGGCAGCAGAAATTGGAGCAGGTCGGGCGCATCGGGCAGGTTCGGGTTGACCGCCACCAACAGGGACGGGTCGTGCGAGGCGCGCAGGATTGCGATCAGCAGCGGGGCGCACAGCGCCAGGGCGGACAGCGCAGCGAGTATGATACGCCCGATCACAGTGCGGCGCTGCTCACGTGGGGCACCGAGCAGCGTGGCGAGGCCCATAACACCGCAGGCCAGCGCGATGTAGATAAACTGGTAGCCGTTGTGGAGCAGCACAAAGAGCAGCGCCAGTCCGACAACGAGCGTCCAGCGCAAGTGGTGGTGTGGATTGAGCGCCCGGCGTAGCGCCAGCAGCACCAGCGGCATCCCGGCGGTGAACGATTTGGTCAGGTGTTCCGGCAGCCCGGCCAAGGTCATCGGGGCAGCCAGCACAAAACAGCCCGCGAAGAATGCCACCTCCGACTCAAGCCCTACATCGCGGGCGAGCAGAAACATCGCGTAGCCGCTCAGCGTCAGGCCAGCAAGCAGTGTACCGTTGAACGCCGCCGCCGGCCCCCAGAGCCAAAATGGCAGCGCAACCAGCCCGGTCACAGGCCCGGTCGAGTGGGTAAGGAGGGTGGTGCCAAGCGGATAATAGAGCAGAGACGCCTCAAACAGCGGCTGCCGACCAAGGAGAACCTGCTGCGTATGCCAGAGCAGATACAGCTCGTGGCGGGCATCGCCCCCGGTGCTGGTAAGCGCCGTTGTGAAATGAGCCACCGTTGGCCAGGAAATAACGATGCTCAGCGCGGCATAGCAGAGGATCGCGGCGATATGTTCGTTCCAGCGCAGCGTGTCACGCAGGGTACGTGAGCGTGGGGGGGACTCTGCTGCGGCATAGGGCATCCACTGACTCCTACAAACATAGTTTGACAGCCCGACAGCCCGACACATGTGTCGGGCTGTCGGGTTCTGTCGGTAGAACGGCTATTTTGTCGGGTCGCCCATCTGCGCACCTTCGCGTTTGCTCTGCCAGATTGCCCAGACCAGAGCGACGAAGCAGCAGAACATGGCGACCAGCACCGTGGGATTGCCGGGCTTGATCGTGACCACAATCGGAGCGATGATCAGGGCCACCAGATTAATCACCTTGATCATCGGGTTGAGGGCCGGGCCAGCCGTATCCTTGAGCGGATCGCCAACAGTGTCGCCAACCACAGCGGCCTTGTGGGGCTCACTGTGCTTGCCGCCAAAGTTGCCTTCCTCAATGTACTTCTTGGCATTATCCCAGGCACCGCCGGCGTTCGACTGGAAGACCGCCATAAGCTGGCCGGAGAGGATGATCCCGGCCAGGAAACCACCGAGAGACTCGACACCCAGCAGGAAACCCACCAGGATCGGCACCATCACCGCGATCACGCCCAGGCTCAGCAGTTCTTTCTGGGCCGCCGTGGTCGAGATCATCACGGCGCGGGCGTAGTCGGGCAGCACCTTGCCCTCCATCAGGCCGGGGATGCGGAACTGGCGGCGCACCTCGTTGACGATCTGCGCGGCGGCGCGTGACACAGCCCGGATAGTGAGGGCCGAGAAGAGGAAGGGCACCGACCCACCGATCAGCAGGCCGATGAAGACACTTGGCGACGCCACGTTGATCCCGGTGAGAACCACGATATCCTTGGCCCCGTCGAGGATCATCTGGGACTGCGCCTTACCCACATCGGTCAGGTAGGAGCCAAACAGGGCCACCGCCGCGATCACCGCTGAACCGATGGCGATACCCTTGGTGACCGCCTTGGTGGTGTTGCCCACCGCATCAAGGTCGTCCATCACATTGCGAGCGTTCTTGTCTAGCCCGGCCATCTCGCCAATGCCGTTGGCATTGTCCGAGATTGGACCAAAGCTGTCCATCGAAATGGTGTTGCCAGTGAGCAGCAACATGCCGATGCCGGTGAGCGACACGCCGTAGAGGATAGACGTGAACTGGATCATGTTCGCCTGCACTGCATCCACATGCTGTGCAATCAGCGCTGCACTTACGCCATTGTAGATCAGCACTGAACTGAGGATGGAGCCAGCAATCACCAGAACGGCCCACACACTGCTCTCCATGCCCAAGGCCAGACCAGAGAGAATATTGGTGGCCGCGCCGGTTTGGGACGCCTTCGAGGTTTCCTTCACCGGGCTAAAGTGGGTGCTGGTGAAGTACTCGGTGAGCTTGTCGAGGGCAATTGCCAGGACAATGCCGGAGAAGGTGGCCAGGAAGGGTCGCCAGTCTACGGCCTTGGTGGTCGAATCCACCATGAAGTAGGGAGTGGCAGCGGCCCCCGCCACCACCGCGATCCCAGCGGCGAGGTAGAAGCCACGGTTCATCGCGGCCATGGCGTTGCGGCGCTTCTCATCGGTCTTGACGATCATGTTGCCAATCACCGAGGCAACCACGCCAATTGCCCGCAGCACCAGCGGGAAGATGATGAAGCGTAGGTCGTAGGATCCGTCGCCAATCGGGTTTGTATGGCCTGGGGCGAGGCTGACCGCGTCGCCCAGCACGAGGCCAAGGATCAGCGCCGAGACTAGTGTGACCTCGAAACTCTCGAAGACATCGGCGGCCATACCGGCGCAGTCGCCGACATTGTCGCCTACGAGGTCGGCGATCACAGCCGCGTTACGCGGGTCGTCCTCCGGGATACCCGCCTCTACCTTGCCCACCAAGTCGGCACCAACATCAGCGGCCTTGGTGTAGATACCGCCACCCACGCGCATAAACAGGGCGATCAGCGAACCACCGAAACCGAAGCCAAGCAGGGCGTCGGGGGCAGCGATGCCGAAGACCAGGAAGATCAGCGTGCCACCCAGCAGACCTAGTCCCACTGTCAGCATACCCGTTACCGAACCAGATTTGTAGGCTATCTGCATCGCTTGGTTATAACCCTTGCGTGCAGCAGCAGCCACTCGTACGTTGCCTTCAACCGCCACGTTCATGCCGACAAAGCCGACTGTGTAGGAGAAAATCGATCCCATTAGGAAGGCAACGGCACGACCGATGGCAACCCAGAGAATCGCCGCTTCTTTGCTGCCAAAACGCTCAATCGCCTCGAAGGTTGGCGGTATCACAAACACACTCGCGCCAAGCACAAAGGTCAGAACCGCAATCAGGATGGCAATCGTACGGAACTGCTGGCTTAGATAGGCGTTCGCCCCCGATTTGATAAAGCCCCACACCTCCTGCATCCTCGCCGTACCCTTATCCTGGGCTAGGATCTGGCTGCGTAGAATGAAGGCATAGGCGATCCCGAAGATGGAGATACCGAGGACGACGTACACTGCGGCCTGCTGAAGTGCGTCCGGCTGTTGCATACACAACCCCTTTGTTGCTGCTAAAGATGAGGCACTGGTAGGGCAATTATACCGCCTGTTCTTCCCTTGTTTGTAGTCGCTAAGGCTCGTGCAGAGTGAAGTAATCTTCACTCTAACGCTATATTTCAAAATCTTAGGAGAAAAATTTACCTACCCTGATCATGTCACGGACTGCCGCCCACCCCTCACCCCTCAGCCCCCTCTCCCACACGGGGAGAGGGGGAGCCGGACGCATCCTGGTGCGGAATCTCCCCTCTCCCCCGGTGGGAGAGGGGTAGGGGGGTGAGGGGGCAATGGCTACCGAAGAACAAGCGGCAGAAAGACCTGCGATCCGGTAATGCTGAGTGCGCCTTTAGCGGTATAGTAGCCCACATTTCCGGCCTTGTCCGTAGCACTGACAACGACCCGCACCTGACCTGAAAGCAGGGGGATGGATGCCTGCCAGCGTTCAATGGCACCGTTCACGCTGACCTTCGCGAAGGTCACCGGCGTCCATGTGGTGCCGTTCAGGACATACACGCCGCTTACTCCATCGAGTTCGGTGCCATCCGTCCCGTTATCCACCGTAGCGACAATCGTAACCCCGGCGGCGGCGGGTGATAGAGCGTTCGCCGTTGTCACCTGGCTGATCTGCACCGACTGGATGGATGGCGCGGTGGTATCGTTCAATGCGATCACTGATGCGGCCGTCGGATCGATGTAGTAGACCTTGAAGATCATCTTCGCGTAGCCGCGCAACCGACCGGTGACGCCGGTAGCGTCGGCCTTAAACTGCGCCGCCGTCGCGGTAAGCTGGTCATGCTGATCCACACTGCTGCCCACACTGCTGAAGCCAAAGAATTTATCCGGGTACCAGATCCCCGCGCCTGCGGTGAAGGTTGGTTCATCCTTCGAGGCTGTGATCGGATTGTCGGTCTGCGTCACGATCTGCGTAATCTGCGGTTTAAGGCTGGTCGTCGGAGCGTACTCACCACCCACGAAGACCACGTCGCGCACCTGGAGCCGACTGCTTCCGCTGCTGTTGAGCGCGCTGATGTCGTAGGCAAAAGTGGGCAGGGTGGGTAGGCCGGCCTGACTATTCTCGAAAATGCGCAGATGCGGCTTGGGGAAGGTTGAACCGACAACATCAACAAAACTGTCTTCGAGCGTAAAGTTCTGGTCGGTAAGCCGAAGCACTTTGCTGAGGGTGCGCGGCACGGTCACGTAGTTACTGCTCTGAATGTTGATCGTCGCGGTGATGGTGCGCTCCAGACGGCCATTACTGTTCGGCAGGATCGGTGCGTTGCTCTGCATCGGAACGGGAATGGGTACCGCGCCAACCTGTGGCTCCTCGGGTGGCGGGGCCAGCGGGTTGCTCACCTGAATGTGGATAAAGGGGAGGCCGTAGAGAGTCATAACTGTCAGCGCCTTGGCATCGTAGGCGCTCAGAACAGCCGTGTTGCGTACATAACGTTGTTTGGCGCGAGCCAGAGCTGTACCGATGGACGCACCAGCATAGGTGGGCGTTCCGCCAATCGTGACCCGCTCATCGCGAATGATCTCCTGGGTGAGTAGAACCGCCAGTCGCTCGGAGTAGTCAATCCCGTCAGCGGTACCGTAGCCATAGCCGGTGTTGCCGATCCAGTTACCGGCCTGCTTGTTGAATGCCTGGGGAAAATCAGATTGGTAGAGAACAGAGTTAAGCCGGTTCGTCGGGGTCAGAACCTGGCTATCTATGACATTGTAGCCGCTATGGCAGCCCACCGAGTAGCCTAGGGTGCCGCCAAAGTATCCGCCGGGGTAGTAGATATCGGGCGTGTAGCTTGGGGTGCGGATGCGCTGCGCCGGGAAGGTGCCGCCGATACTGCTTGCCCCAGTTGCCGGCAAGATCTGCCAGTGATCGAAGTGCGCGTTTAGCGAAAAAATCTTGTTCGTGTTGGTTTGGTAGGGGACATTGAGTACCGTGTTGCTAAAAATGCCCGTCACCGGCTGGGTAAGGACGGCTGTGGTCAGATCGTTGCGGAACCAACTCTTCTCCAGATCGCCGCGTGTCCACGCATCACCGATTGGGCCAGTCACAACGGCAGGTTTGGTTGTTGGTGAGATACCCATCCCGGCATACAGGGTATTTGAGATCACCGTCGCCTCATCGCTCAGGAAATCGTAGCCTGTCACGAGGGCGGGCGCGCCGACCTCAATATCCCCCCGTGCGTTAATCGTGTAGGTGTTTTGGTAGGTTCCTGCCTGCCACGCCAGGTAACGCTGAATATCCTCGGGCGACTCAACCAGTCGTCCGATGGCGCGGTTGGGCAGGTAGAGCGGGAAACCCTGGAAACGCAGCGGCTTATCGGTGCCGTAAGGGTTGTCGGTGAGCAACATACGGTCTCTCAGGGCTGCACCCTGGGGACTGCCTGGGTCAATAATGCCGGTGCTGTCCAACGACTTCAGATAAGCTGCGTAATCGGACTCGTTCGCAATGGTGGTCAGGTCGGGGACGCGGAAGAAGGGCAACACATTATCGCCGCCCACCAGGACGATATGTTTGACATTGGGGAAGGGCGCGGCACCGTTCGGAACGGGGGCTCCGCCATCGTAGTACATCGTGGGAGTCGGGCATGTGACACGCGGATTCGGTGGGCATGAGATGCCATTACGCGCTGGGTTGGTGGCTGCCTTGATCACATTATCAATCAGGCGGGCGATTTTGTTGGCGTAGACCGGGTTCCCCCTGTTGGCATCCCAATCGCTGTATATACTCGTGATGGTGGGGCCTATTATCTTGTCGGTTGGCACAAGGTGCGACAGATCAAGCACATAGCCGTACTCGGGCGGGCCGCTCAGATCGGGGCGACCTGCCACCACAGGAAAGCTCGGTGGCACAGACGCCAGCTTGCTCACCTGAGAATCAATCGTTCTGATGTTGATCGCGTTCTGCGGGTAGATCACGCTCATACGGTCATCGAAGGTGACATACAGCGTGGTGATCTTATCAAGCGTCGCATAAGTAGGCGGCGCAACCTGCATCTGCACCTCGGGTGCGGCTTGGGACGGCCTGGACATACCGCTGCCTGATACCTGGATGTTGAGGTTGTAGCTGCTGGTGTCGCTATACGCGCCACTGGCCGAAGCGACAGCAACGTAGTAGGTGCCGGGTTGCCACAGGTAGGTGTCAATCACCTCTGCCGTGGTGCCGGAGTTGGTGCTGATCGAGGCAATACTGCCGCCGATGGAGGC
>JBAXMH010000016.1:0-31385 GCA_037134395.1 Chloroflexales bacterium | reverse complement strand
CTGACGCTGATCTGGCACGTGCTGAGTTTCGGCGTGCGCGGGGCGACCCAGCACAGTTCAGATCAGCGCGAGATTCTGGACGTGCTGACGGTGGTGAGTGATGAGTCGGCTGATCCGGCGATATGCTCGCACGCTGACTGGATGCCCTTCACCCGCGAGAGCCTGGGGGTGCGCCTGCCCGACGGCGGATTTAGTGGCTACCTCGGGCAGTTCCTCACCGGCGCACAGCCCGCCGATGTGAGCTACACCTACGGCGCACGGCTGCGTACCTTCGGCGGGGTGATTGACCAGGTGGCCGCGATCATTACTGACCTACAGGCCAGCGGCGAGAGCCGCCGGGCCGTGGCCGCCCTCTGGAACCCGGCCCTCGACATCGGTAGCCCCAGCCCGCCCTGCCTTAACTTAATCCAAGCCCGCCTCCGCGCCGCCCCCGGCGAAGCGGTTCCCCGGCTGCACCTCACCGCCTACTTTCGCTCGCACGACATCTTCCGGGCCTGGGCCGCCAACGCCTACGGGCTGCGCGCCCTCCAGGGATTGATCGCCGAAGGACTAGGCAACGTCCCTCTGGGCGACCTGGCCATTCTGTCGCACTCAGCCCACATCTACGCCCACGACTGGGAGCCCGCCGGGGAATTGCTGGCCCAGCACTACCGCGCTGCCGACCCGCGCCTAACCCGCGATTCCCGTGGCTCGTTTGTGATCAGCCTGGAGCCGCCCACGATTCTGGTGCGCCACTACAGCCCCGGCGGCGAACACCTCCAGTCCTTTCGCGGCAGCAGCGCCCGCGAGCTGAGTCGCCAGATCAGCGCCTACGTAGGCGAGATCAGCCACGCGATCTACCTCGGCCAGGAACTCCAGAAAGCCGAACTGGCTCTGGCTCTCGGTCGGCCCGAGGTTTATCGCCAGGATCGGCCCCTCGCCCTTGAGATTTGACAAAACCGTCCGTATATAGTACACTTGTTCGTGTAACTTGTTGCTGTAGGAGATTCTCATGAGCATTAAGGCCGACCGCTGGATTCGTCGCATGGCCCTGGAGCAGGGCATGATCGAGCCGTTTGTAGACACCCAAGTGCGCGAGGGGATCATCTCCTACGGGCTAACTTCTTATGGTTACGACATGCGGGTTACAAACCAATTCAAAGTGTTCACCAATGTTTATAACGTTCTTGTAGACCCCAAAAATTTCAACCCTCGTTCATTTGTAGATATCGAAGCCGATCACATTGATATTCCACCAAACTCATTTGCACTGGCGCAGTCGTTTGAGAGATTTCGGATACCGCGAAATGTGAGTTGTATTGTGATCGGAAAATCAACTTACGCACGATGTGGTATAATTATTAATGTAACACCATTGGAGCCTTGTTTTTCCGATGATACGGAGATACTTACAACAGCAGGTTGGGTCATGATTAAAGATGTTCAGATTGGTGAAAAGGTCTTAGCCATGCGCTCAGATGGGATTGCAGAATGGCAACCTGTTGAACGTAAGCAGGTCTACCCATACGAAGGTGATCTTATTCATTTCAAGGGGCGGAGCATTGATATGCTTGTTACGCCTGACCATAAAGTTGTTGTCAGAAGGAGAACGAATCCAAAGAGTGACAATCACGAATTTACCCCATGGCATACAACTGAAGCTTCCAATGTATACGGTGGGTATAACTATGAGATGACTCGTGAAGTTCGTTGGGAGGGAGGTGATATTGCTGATATGATAGATATTAATGGGCTAGTAGTTCCGACCAACCCATTCCTGGAGTTTCTAGGTGCATACTTAGGCGATGGCTGGTCATACATAAATAATCGAGGGTATGTCATCCATCTTGCCGCCTTCAAAAATCGAGAGGTCGAGTACTTTGCTGACATACTTGAACGGCTAGGTATACATTTTGCGCGAACTGCCAAGGGCTACATGTTTCACTCTAAAGCCATTTATGAATTTCTGCATCCGCTAGGACACGCCCATGAAAAATATATTCCGGCTTGGGTCAAAGAGTTACCTTCAGAACAACTTCACTATCTGCTCTTGGGCCTGATGAACTCCGATGGAAATAATCAAACCGAGACATATACTACAGTCTCACGACTCCTTGCGGATGATGTGCAGGAGGTTATTTTCAAGTGCGGCTATGCAGCAACGGTTCGGCAGGCAAAGCCAGAGACGAGGGAACATAAACTTAACGGAAATGTCATTAAGAACAATTATCCCGTCTATAAGGTTCGTATTTCTCGCAGTCACCTCACTCCAAAGATAGCCCCAAACAGACATGCGCTCGTCCCCTATAACGGGTTCGTATATGATGTCACCGTGCCCAGCCATATTATCTTTGTTCGTCGCAACGGGAAAGCTGTTTGGTCGGGAAACTGCTGGGAAGGCTACGTCACAATCGAGATCAGCAACACGACGCCGCTGCCAGCGCGGATCTACGCGAACGAGGGGATCGGCCAGGTTCTCTTCTTTGAGGGCGACGAGCCCTGCGAGAGATCGTATGCGGATAAAAAGGGTAAGTACCAGAATCAGGTGGGGATTGTGTTGCCAAGGATTGATAAGGAACAGTCCTAGATGTCACCTATCGGCATGGCTCAACAGACACTTTTTGATGTTGACGTGCCTATGTCTGGGTGCCAGGACTGGCATGAGCAGATGCTCTCCGCCCTCGGCGTAGAACCCGGCCCCGCATGGCCCGACCGTTTTGGTCAGGCGTTACGCACGTGGCTGGCCGCGCACGGACATCAACCCATTCGGACGCTTAGCCTATTCAGTGGCGGGGGTGGTCTTGATAGTGCGTTCCACGATGTGGGCTTTGCTGTTCTGGAGATGGTGGAGATTCAGCAGCAGTTCGCCGCTACCCTCAGTGCAAACGCGCAGCAGGGCAAGATGCTTGAAGGAGCGATTGCGCGCTGCATTGATATTCGCGAGTATCAGCCGCCGACAGATCGTGCGGTTGATTTCATCATTGGCGGACCACCATGTCAGACGTTTTCGGCGGCTGGACGGCGTGCTGCGGGAGTGAAGGGGACAAGCGATCCGCGCGGGACGTTGTTCGAGGAGTACGTGCGCGTACTCCGCACCCTTCGCCCGGTTGGCTTTCTGTTCGAGAACGTCTATGGCATGACCGGGGCCGAGGGTGGCGATCCTTGGCGCGAGATTCAGGAAGCATTTCGTACCGCAGGGTATAGAATCTACTTTCGCGTGCTGGATGCTGCCGACTACGGAGTGCCGCAACATCGCGAACGCCTATTCATCGTTGGCCTACGTGCCGATGTCGCTGTGCAACTGAAGTACCGCTTTCCTTGCCCAACGCATGGGCCTGACGCAATCTCGCCACGGCCCTTCTACACAGCGAGTGAGGCTGTTCAGGGAGCCGATCCAACCGACGATACCACGCTGCTCATGCGCGGTCGCTGGGGACACCTTATCCCTGGAATTCCTCCTGGTCTGAACTATTCTTTTTACACAAAAGAAATGGGACACCCGACGCCGGTGTTTGCGTGGCGATCGAAGTTTTCAGACTTCATGTATAAAGCCGACCCGGCGGTGCCGGTTCGTACGGTGAAGGCGCAAGGCGGAGCCTACACTGGCCCATTCTCGTGGGAGAACCGTCATTTCAGCACGGCGGAGGTAAAGCGGCTGCAAACATTCCCCGACGACTACGAGATTGTGGGGAAGCGGCAGACCCGCATCCACCAACTTGGCAACTCGGTGCCGCCACAGATTGGTCGTATCCTGGCGCTGAGTATTTTGCATCAGGTGTTCGGGGCCACTCTCCCATTCCCTATGCACTACCTTGACGAATACCAGCAACTCGGTTTTCGTACACGAAAACGAGCCTTGACGGCACAGTATGCAGCAAAGGCCCAGGCAGCCATTGCTCTTCTCACAGATACGAAGCAGCCTCAGGAACGAAACGTCTTACCAAGTGATGAGGTGCGCTATCTCACGGACACCTTTGCTCTCGCCGATGACGAAGATTGTGGCGGTTTCCCCGTGCGCCTGTCTTACACAGGCGATCAGCATGTACTCATCATTTACGGCGAGCCATTCATGCGTGACGGGGAGCGAGATAGTACATTTACCTACACCATTCAGATTGATTCGATGCGTAACGCAGACTGGAACATTCCGCTCACGTCAATTACCCTCCACGGCACCGGACGGGCAGAGTTACTGTTTACAAGCCTATGGAAAGCCTTGGAAGCGTTGATTAACGAGCAGTATGGGATAGACGACCTCGTCCAACTCTCGGGCTACTATCAGTACAACGCGAAGGTTCGCGCTCGTATGGAAATAACCAGCGGTGAGCCAATCTCTTCGCAATGGCATGCGCTCTGCAAGATCGTCAGCGGTATCGGGGTGTCCACCCAGATTCCCGCACGCTCGTTCGCGGAACTGTGGGATGTATCGGAGTTCGATGTTATGCCTATTCTGCACACCCTACGGAGAATGGGCTACGAAGTGCGCAGCAATAACACGAACCCGCAGATCAACGCTGGCGACTACCTGATCCCCTATGCGTTCCCCACCCTGACGCCACGGAGCATCCAGCTCAGACGGAGCATCCAGCTCAGAAAGAATTTTTGATGGTTCTGTTACACTTCGATTAACCGTATAACCGCACCAAAACAACCCCAGCAGGCGAAGGGGTTTCGTGTTATTGAGGAGATCTCGTTATGTCCCGGCTGTCACGCCGCCAACCCGTTCGCCCGCGCAGTTGCCTTCGTCTGGTGAGTATGCTCGGTGTGATTGTGATGGTACTCATTGCCCTCTACGGGTTCTTCGCCCGCCCCGCCCTGAGTACCTTGATTGGTGCGCAGATCAGTGCTCGCCTCAGTTCGACTGCGGCGACTGGGGCGGTGAGCCGGGCCGCCGCGACTCTGCCAGGGGTGATTGCCGCTCTGCCCCCTGGCAAGATTGTCGTCAATCAGTCTCAGGCGAATGCCTTTTTGCGCGACCACCAGCAGGATTATGCGCCGATTGATACGATGAGCCTGCGCGTGACTCAGGGCCAGGTTGTTGCCGACCTGACTGCCTTTGGGGTCAGCGGGGTGGCCCGCAGCGGACTCGCCGCCGTTGGTGGCCGGGTCGCCCTGCTCGACCCGCAGATTGACGGGGCGCTCGGTCTCGCGGTCTCTAGCGCCGACCTGCTCGCGCCCCTCGCCGAGCGACTCAATGCCGAGCTGGAGCGCCAGGATAAGTATGTAGAATCCATTCGGATCGAGGACGGCCAGATTGTGATTGTGACGAGGTAATTGGAGATTTTAGGTTTTAGATTTTAGATTTTAGATTGACCGCAATCAAAAACCTAAAACCTAAAATCAAAAACCTAAAATCTAAAATCTAAAATCAAGGAGTTTCCCATGCCCGTGACGCCCGATAGCGACCCCTACTACCGCCTGCGCCACTCCCTGGCCCACGTGATGGCCGAGGCTGTGCTGGAAATCTTCCCTGAGGGGAAGGTGGCGATTGGCCCGCCGGTGGAGAATGGTTTCTACTACGATTTTGACCTGCCCCGTGCGCTCACGCCCGAGGATCTGGGCGAGGTCGAGACGCGGATCAAGAAGATCATCGCTGGCAAGTTCCCCTTTGTCTACCGCGAGGTCAGCGCCGCCGATGCCCGCACGATCTTCGCCGACCAGCCCTATAAGCTGGAGTTGATTGATGGTCTGGCCAAAGGGCTTGATGAGAACGGCGAGACGCACCACGGCGACACGGTGATCTCGACCTACAAGCACGATACGTTCGAGGATCTCTGTCGCGGCCCGCACCTGGAGCATACCGGCCAGATTCCCGCCAATGCCTTTAAGTTGATGAGTATCGCTGGAGCTTACTGGCGCGGTGACGAGAAGCAGAAACAGCTTCAGCGCATCTACGGCACCGCATGGAATAGCAAGGCCGATCTGGAGCAGTACCTCTTTCAGCTTGAGGAGGCCAAGCGCCGCGACCACCGCAAGCTCGGCAAGGAGCTGGGACTCTTCTTCTTCGCCGAGGATGTCGGCCCCGGCCTGCCGATCTTCACGCCCAAGGGCGAGACTCTGCGCCACGAGATGGAGTCGTATGTGCGCGAGGTGCAGACACGCTACGGCTACAGCCACGTCTGGACGGGCAACGTGGTTAAGGAGCAGCTTTACCATAAGTCCGGCCACTACGAGAATTACCGCGACAGCATGTTCCCGCCGATGGTCGAGAGCGAGGACATGATCTTCCGGCTCAAGCCGATGAACTGCCCTAGCCACATGACCCTCTTCAACCAGATGGGCGTGATCAGCTACCGCGACTTGCCCATGCGCTTCGCCGAGTTTGCCACGCTCTACCGCTACGAGGATAGCGGCGCGCTGAACGGACTGACGCGGGTGCGTGCCTTAACCCAGGACGACTGCCATATCTTCTGTCGGCCCGACCAGATTCAGGCGGAGTTTAGCCTGGCGCTGAACCTGATCCGCGAGGTGCTGAGTACCTATAAGTTTAGCGATTACAAGGTGCGCCTATCGCTGCGCGGCACGGCGGGCAAGTTTGTGGCCGACGATGAGAAGTGGGAGCAGGCCACCAGCGCCCTGCGCGCTGCCCTGGATGCCAACGGTGTCGAGTATGTTGAGGAAGAGGGCGAAGCCGCCTTCTACGGCCCCAAGGCCGACTTCCTGGCCCGCGATGTGCTGGGCCGTGAATGGCAACTCAGCACCATCCAGGTAGATTTTATCCAGCCCTCGCGGTTGAGCTGTGAGTATGTGGGTGAGGACAACCAGCCCCACACGCCAGTGGTGCTGCACCGCGCCGTCACCGGCACCACCGAGCGTTTTTTGGGCGTGCTGATCGAACACTACGCCGGAGCCTTCCCGCTCTGGCTGGCCCCCGTGCAGGCTACGATCATCCCAATCACTGACAAACAGATGGAGACCGCCCATGAAGTGCGCCGCCGCCTGATGGCTGTCGGTCTGCGGGTTGAACTTGACGACAGCCGCGACCGTATGCAGGGCAAGATCCGCCGCGCTCAGTTGCAGAAGATCCCCTATATGCTTATAATCGGCAACAAAGAGCAGGAAGCCAACGCCATTGCTGTCCGCCTGCGCTCTGGTGAAGATCTCGGCGCGATTCCCGTTGACAGCTTTATTGAGCGCGCCCTCCAGGAAGTGAAGTCGCGTGCGTCATAAGGAGCCCCTCATGACCGTCGAGTCCGAGACACTGGCGGAGGCTGCTCGCCGCTTCGGCGAGGTGATCGCCGCCGAGCGTATGTCAACTCTTGCGGCGCTAGAGGCCGAGCGTGCAGCGGCGATAAAGATCATCGCGGCCCTGCGCAAAGAGAACGAGCGGCGCGCACGTGCCTCCGGCGGAAAATTTGTGTTGGGCTTCCTGATTGGCACCGCCATCGGGGTTACTGCGGTAAACCTCCTCGTGCAAAAGACGACCGAGGAGAGCCGGGCCAAGCTGGCGCTGAACATCGGTGTTGCCCGCACACGTGTGTCTGATCGCCTGCGTGGCGCCGTAGAGGCCGGGAAACGCGCCGCCGCCGCTGCCGAGCAGGAACTCTGGGAAGAATACCGCAAGCGTATTGCTGGTACCGACGGCAACGCTCCTAAACGCCCTCCCCTCTACTAGCTAGGAGGTAGGAAGTGGGATGCAGGGGCCGATTCCTGCCTCCCGCCTCCCGCCTCCCGCCTCCTAAAATTATGGACGCAGAGATCATCGCTATCGGCTCCGAGCTGCTGCTCGGGGCCACAATTGACACTAATAGCGCCTACATGGCCGGGCACCTGGCCGCCGCAGGCGTGAACCTCTTCCGCACCTCGGTGGTTGGCGATAACGTTGAGCGGATTGCCGCAACGATAAGCGAGTCTCTGGGCCGCGCCGACCTGGTGATCTGCACCGGCGGGCTGGGGCCGACCCTGGACGATGTGACCCGTGAGGCGGTGGCTCTGGCCTTTGGCCGCGAGTTGGAATTCCGCCAGGAACTGCTGGATCAGGTGGCCGCCCGCTTTGCCGCTATGAACCGCCCTATGAGCGAGAGTAACCGCCGTCAGGCGTATGTGCCTGCCGGTGCCCGCGCCATTGAGAACCCGCGTGGCACTGCGCCCGCATTCATTGTCGAGGACGAGCGCGGTACAGTGATTGTCCTGCCCGGTGTACCCTATGAGATGCGCTACCTCTTCGAGAGCGCGGTGCTGCCCTACCTGCGCGATGAGCGCGGCATTACCGATGTGATCCTGGTGAAGACGCTCCACGCTGTCGGCTTGGGTGAGAGCGTGATCGGCGAAATGATCGCCGATCTTATGCTTGCTAGTAACCCTACCGTCGGTATTTCGGCCAAGCAGGCCCGCTACGAGCTACGCATCGGCGCACGGGCCAGCAGCCTCGCTGTGGCACAGACGATGGTGGACACTGCCGAGGCCACTATCCGCGAGCGCCTTGGTGATCACCTCACCGGCGAGGAAACCCTGGCCGAGGCCGTCTCGCGCCTGCTCACCACCGGCCAGCAGACCCTCTCGCTCTACGAGGGTACGAGCGTGGCCCCGATCTACCGCGCCCTCTCCGGCACAGCCACTGGACTGAACCACGTGCGTGGGGTGATCGTCCATCCTCTCGACCGGCCCACTGATGAGCATGCCTCCGCATCCCTGGCCCATGCCGGCGCAATCAGCGCTGCCGACCGCTGGCGCAGCGACTTGGGGCTGGCGGTGCAGGCCGCCAGTACGCCCGATGCGCGTGGTTTTACGGCGGTGTCGGTGGCCCTCTGCTTCCCCGACGGCAGTCGCCAGATCACCCGCTACTACGACCTGCGCCAGCCCGAGGGCTGGGATTTTGTGGGTACCCTAGCCCTCGATCTGCTGCGCCGCTACCTGATGGGAGAGAGTGAATGACGAGGTGATGGGGCATCATCGTCGCGCTGGAGGGTTACTATCGCAAGCCTACGTAGATTGTGAAGAGGAGTCGAGCCTTTAGGCGGCACTCTCCGGCTAAAGCCTCGACTCCTCGCGACAACTTCATAAGGATTGCTATACTTAATTTCTCCTGAATTCGGAGACTTCTTCATATGGATATAAGACGTGCTTTTAGCTACGTTTTTGACGATGATGAGTGGCTCACCGTTATTTTGCTCGGCGGTCTCTTCCTCATGGTACCGATCTTTGGCCAGATTGTGCTAGTCGGGTTCCTTTTTGAGACGGTTCGCAACGTGGCGGCGGGAAACAGCCGCCCTCTACCCAAGTGGGATCATCTGGGCGAGACCTTCAGCCTGGGACTGCCGGGATTCCTGATCCAAATTGTCTACGCCCTGCCGATCATCCTGCTCTCCTGCGTGTTTGGCTGCCTGCTGCTGTTTGGCACCGTAACGCTGCGTCAGCAGGCGAGCGTTGTAGGCAGCGCGATCATGCTCACCTTCCTCTGCATCCTCCCGCTGCTCTCCCTGGTGGGCATGGTCGTCCAGCCTCTGACCCTGGGCGCAATGGTGCGCTACATCCAGACCGGGAGTCTGGGTGCCGCGCTGCGCGTGGGTGCGGTGGTGGATCTGCTACGCAGTGACCTGAGCGGCTGGCTGCTGCTCTGTCTGCTTCAGATCTTCTGTATGCTGGTGGGCGGTCTGGGGAGCGCGTTTTTCGGGATCGGCGCGGTGTTCACCACGATCTATGCGATAGCCGTGTTCGGCCACCTGCTCGGGCAGATGATGGCTCGCCCTACGCCCCATGAGGTGTGAGAGGGACGACAATGTCACCACAACCCGCAGCATTCCACTCACGGGAGTTGCTCTATCCCTCAAACCTGCTCACCATCAGCCGACTGCTGCTACTACCGTTTACCCTCGCCTACCTACACAGGCCGGAGCGTCGGCGGGCGGCCCTTTTTTGTCTAGCCCTAACCATGCTAACCGATGCGGTGGACGGGCCACTTGCCCGCTTACGCGGTGAAGTCTCGCCGCTTGGCGAGTTGCTCGACCCAATTGCCGATAAGCTGGTACTCGACTCGACAGCGCTGATGCTCTCACGGACACGCGGCTTCCCGTGGGCTATCACTTGGCTGCTCATCTTCCGTGACGTGGGCATCGTGCTGGCGGCGTTCGTGGTATACCGTCGTCAGGCCAGCATCACCAGCGCCCAGTCGAGCGGCAAGCTCACCACCGTAGCCCTGACAGCGGCGACACTCTGCTACATCGCCGACGGGCCGCGCAGCGGCAGACCAGCCCTCTGGCTGGCCATGATCCCCTTCGGACTCTCGTTCGTGCAGTACGGGGGGCGTTTCATCCGCTTAATGTGGTCAGGTTGATGGCACGTCTCCGAATCCCTCCGGTGGGCGACTGAGCGATTTTGCACTAGCCCTGCCCTGACACTGCCTCCCTGCATCACGATTTCGTGTTCGTGGTATGCTGTGGGGACACAACCCGCTTTTGCACTAATGAAGGTTTATGAAGCCAGTACAGCACCGGCGTCGGGTCGTCAACCCCCACGATGACGCCCAGTGGGAGTCGCTTGTTCGTGAGGCGGCTGCTCATCTTCCCGAAAACCTGAATCCACCGCTGAGCAACGTCCAGATATCGGCGTCGCTCCCTCCACCTTGCCCGTCAGTCGTCGTACCGCCTTCTGTTCGGAAGCCCCTCCCTTCCTCCTCGGGTCGTAAGGTCAAGTCTACCCGCTACCTCAACATCACACGTATGGATTACCCAAAATCCCAGGGTTATTTTGTGCGGGTGCGCTGGAGGGGCGATGCTCGCAGTAAGCTGTTTAGTGACGGGGTCTACGGCGACCGACTGTCAGCTCTGGCGGCGGCCATCGAGTGGCGTGACCATGTGACGCGGGAGCTGGGCAAGCCCAGCCCCGGCTCGCCGCCCACGCCCAATGTCGGCATCCACCGGCGCATGCGCGAGGGTCACGAAGTGTACGAGGCGACGTGGTCGGTGAATGGGAAGCGTGGGAGAACCACCTACTCGATCAAGAAACACGGGGTCAAGCAGGCAAAGGCGATGGCTGTCGCCGCACGCCAACGCGCAATGTCCAAGGAAGAGGTGTAGGGCTGCGGCGACCAGTATCCAGCGAAAGGCGATTCTGCTATGCACTACCGATCTCCACTGACATGGATGGTGTTCGTTATCTGCATTGGTGCGAGCTTTATACTTGGGCGCATCAGTTCCCTGGAAACAACGCAGGCGCATACATCCGCAGCACGAACGCCGGGTGCTGCTGCTGCGGGTGACGCCGCGCTCTTTCTTCCGGCCATCGAGAACGCGGCGGCGTCACCCACCCAACCACTGTTTGAGGCAACACTTGCGGCACTGGTGCAAGAAAACACACTTCATGCGACGCAAATAGCGGGTTGGGCGATAGGGTTCAGCTATCTATCAACCCAGGTTCCCGCCCAAGACCGGGTACGAACCGTAGATGCGTTGGTGTATCAGCGCGCCGAACTCTCGACTCAGGTTGCCGCATTGTATAGCGCACTTGGATCGCCGGTTCCTACCTCGTGGCCATCACCGACATACGGGCCTTCACCGTTTCCGACCCGAACGCCATACATCCCGTTTCCAACCCAAACACCGTATATCCCGTTTCCGACACCAACGCAAATGCCCAGCGCGACGCCCTGAAACTCTGTTGCCGCTCAGCCCTTACCCCCCAGCCCCCTCTCCCAGAACGGAAGAGGGGGAGTGGATCGCTCTCTGATGCAGAAATTTCCCCCTCTCCCCCGGTGGGAGAGGGGCAGGGGGTGAGGGGGCGGGCGGCAACCTGAGGGTTTTGCATCAGCCTTGTGGGCTACTCTTTCTCGTGTTCAATTAGTGGGCTGTGGATGTGGTAAGGCAAAGTGGGAAATCGCTTAGTCAGACCATTCATGGCCGCGAAGGTACCTAGCCCAGCGGCCAGACCAATGGTGATCAGCGCTGCCCGCACAAAGTCTGCTGTACCGGCGGTGTAATCCTCGCGCACAAAATTCAGGATGGTGCGGAATGCCAGTACGCCGGGGACGAGCGGGATGTAGCCGGGGATCGAGAAGAGTGAGGTGGGGGCATCGAAGATACGCGCCAGCGCCTCGGCACAGATGCCGATAGTTAGGCCGGCAACCAGTGCGGCACCCTCGGGCGGAACGCCCTGGGCCTGCACCAGTTGGCGGGTGCCGTAGGCCACCACTCCCGCCATAGCCGAGATCAGGATGTAGCGACGGGGCACATCGAAGAGGACGGCGAATCCGCCTGCGGCGAGGTAAACCGAGAGCAGCGCCAGAGGCACATCGGGCTGCGGCGTGGTGGCCACAGTCACATGCACACCACTGCTCAGCAAGACCACCCACATGCCGATCCCGATGGAGAAGATGGTCAACAGAGCCATGACAGCGCGGGCCATCCCGGCGAGGGTATCGCCCCGAAAAAGGTCAGAGATGGAGCTAACCATCAGGATACCGGGGACGAGCAGGATGACCGATGCCGCCACACTAATTGCGACCGAGGGATGCGGCGCAGGTAGCCAGGGCACGTAGGCTGTCATAAATGGCGCAAGCCCTGGCACACTGAGTACTAGGGTCAGCGCAATAAATGTGGCAATCCCCGAGACAATCCCGGTGACGAGCAGCCGGTTAATTCCAAGACGGTTCAGCCGCTCACGGACAAATTGGGCTAGCCCGGAGGCAATCATCACCACCAGGAACTCCCAGAGTTGCCCGCCGAAGAGTATTGAGAAGCAGGCACACGCCAGAGCCACGGCGATATTCGTCGTCCAGCGCCCGTAGCTGCGCGGCTGCGCCGCGATCTTGTTCAGCTCACTGATCGTGCCCCGGCGATCAATTTTACCCTGCTCGATCTGCGTGGCGACATCAACCACCGAGGCCATATGGCCGAGATCAACACCGTGGCTAGATATCCGCAGAATGCGCGTGCGGTGTTCGTCGTGAGCATGCGCCGAGGCAATAATGCCGCTAGGGGTCACGTAGGTATCAAGATCCTCCGCGCCCAGGCCGCGCCCAATCCGGCGCATTGTATCCTCGGTGCGTGCAGTATTTGCCCCGCTCTCCAACATAATCTGGCCGGCCCGCAGCGCGATTGCCAGCACCTCGCGCAGTTCCGCACGGATACGCCGACGCTGCTCAAGCAGATGCGTGTAATCTTCGTCTGTCATAACACGTCGGCGATCCTCCTCCGGCTCATTAATCGTCGCATAATCTGGCGCGGCAGTTGTCTGCTGGTACGTAGAACGGGTATCTGTAGACGTAAAGTTTATACGATCAAGAGTGATATGCTGACTCACAAGAGGGCTCCCTTCGCGTAGGATGTGCCCTGGCTGCCGATATTATACGCCAGTGACTTGGGGCACATGGGGACATAATCGCTGCGACTCGCGAGCGATTTTACGTGGTGCGGCTGCTGACTATTGCGATCATCGCGACGAAGCGGAGGAGGGGGGCAGCGTAGCCCAGGAGTGGCGCTCGGCTCAATTTATCGCAGCGGAGCAGAAGAGGGGGCAGCATAGCCCTGGGCTGGCACTGTAGCGATCTTAGACAAGGTTCTCGGATGCTTTACAGTCTCGGCATACACAAGGCATCCTGATGCGCTACGCCTGAAACCTAAAATCTGGCACCTGAAACCTTGTTCTAGCAGGTATATGCCCGTGTGAGCGCCGCCGTGTGTGGTATCATGGATGTGCGATATTATCGTACAGGATGGGGTTACATTAATGATCACTGAAGATATGGTTCGCGCCGCTCTGAAGAATGTGGTTGACCCCGAGATCGGCCTTGATGTCGTGAATCTCGGTCTGATCTACCGTGTGGATGTGCTGGACGATGGCCGTGTTGTGGACATTGACATGACCCTGACCACCCCCGCGTGCCCGGCTGGCCCACAGATCATTGAACAGGTTCGCCGCGAGGTCTTTTCTCTCGCCGATGTTTACAAGGTCTTGCAGGACGTGAAGGTTAACTTGGTCTGGACGCCCTTTTGGTCGCCTGCGCTTATGTCCGAGGACGCCCGCGAGGAGTTGGGGATCTATTGATGTGAGAAGAGCCGGGCATCGCGTAGGGGCGCGTCGCGACGCGCCCCTACGGTTCGTTTTCAACCCCAGGATGAGGAACCTTCGTGAGGCTCCCCATCCTGGGGTTGTCGTGTCGTGACCTTGGGTATCAGCAATCACATATCTCTCTGAGCGATATGAATCCACACAACCGCGTCGTCATTATTACCGGAGCTTCGGCAGGGATCGGGGCTGCAGCCGCACGAGCTTTCGCCGGAGCCGGGGCACGCGTGGTGCTGGCCGCACGCTCAACCGAGGCGCTTGATCGTCTGGCTGCCACGCTCTCTGGATCGCCTATTGTCATCCCCACCGATGTGGGCAACCCGGCCCAGTGCCGCGCCTTGGTTGAGGCTGCTATATCCGCCTGCGGGCGTGTGGACATCCTGATCAATAATGCTGGGGTGGGGCTGGCCGGGCCAGTGGCCGAACTCGATTTGGCCGACCTTGAGCGGGCTTTGGCCGTGGATTTGTTCGGGCCGCTGCACTTGACCCAGGCCGTCATCCCGCTAATGCGCCGCCAGGGCCGGGGTCAGATCATCAATGTCTCGTCGGTATTGGCCGAGCAACCTCTGCCCTATCTGGGTGGCTACGCCGCAGCCAAAGCTGCCCTTGAGCGGATGAGCGAAGCTCTGCGCATGGAGTTGCGCGGCACGGGGGTGGCCGTGAGCGTGCTGCGTCCCGGCACCACCCGTACCGAGTTCAACCAGCGACGGCTTGGTCGGGGCAGCGAGCGCCGCCGCGTAGCTTCTAAGGGCGTGCCGCCTGAGGCCGTGGCCTTAGCACTGGTGCGTGTGGCCTGCCGCGAACCGCGCCTAGCCTACGTCACCCTTGGCGATAGACTGGCCCTCTTGGCCGCCCGGATCGCCCCCGGGATCGTCGAGACCACCCTGGCTCGCGCTATTGGCTGGGAGCGAGGGTGATCTTCTGTACTCTTTGCATCTTTGCGTCACACGAGCGTCTGGTTTGACGCAGAGGCGCAAGGCGCAAAGGATCCGACTTCGGGGGAGATGTCGCATCAGGATGCGCAAAATCGGCTCCCCTCCCCCCGTGTGGGGGAGGGGCTGAGGGTGGGGGTTGTTCGGCAACAAACTGTCACGTACCCACGAACCTTGTCTTACACCTTAACCAATTGCTCGTGCGGCGTTGACTGCGCTGGTGCGGGGCGGGCAACCCGCCTCGGTGTCAGCACGCTCGTCAGTACGCGGTTGAGGGTGAGGAACAGTACGCTCCCGCCGCTGATCCAGTAGATCGCCTGCGCCCAGATCGTGCCGGTGTCACTCCCGCTCAGCACGCCATGGCAAAGGACTAACCCGAAGATCACGAAGCTGAGGACGTGAATGATCCGCCAGACGGATCGCCCGATGAGTGGCTGGACGAAGAAACTAACCCCGACGATTCCCATCAGATAGAGGCTGATCTGGCCCATCCCGACCCAGAGGGTCGTGGTGCCTGGGTTTGTGAACGGGACGAGAATCTGGCTGAGGGTGTAGTTGCTATAGCGATCTCCCAGGAGGATCAGGGCGTGAAACAGGCCAAAAGCGAGGCCCAGGATACTCGTATGCTGGTGTAGGGCGAAGGTGACTGGGCCACCTGGCCAGAGTCGGGCCAGCTTATTGGTCATCATCAGCCCGAGGGTCATAGAGATCCAGAGCAGGCCGTAGGCGACGAAGGCGGTGGAACGGGAAAGATACCAGTAGGCTTTGAGATCGGGGCCGAGCAGCGAGGCGCTCAGGCCAGACAGCCCGCCGGGAAGGGCGAAGCTGACCAGGAAGGCTCCCAGCACCGCAACCAGAGAAAACAGTACAAAAGTTTCTGTGGGTGAAGCGGGTGTCTGATCGGCAGTACGCGGGAGAACAGCCGTTTCTGCTGGGGTGTCGGCGGTATGGCCCGCACTCGCACCCTCTGCCTGCTTCTGCATGTTCGCCGCCCGGATGGCGGCCAGGCGTGCGGCTTTCATGTCTGACATCGTATGCTCCTGTACAGGCCGAATGGCCTGGTAGATCGGGGTAGATAGTAACCGGCGGTAATTTTCCTACGCGCTCGGCCTGAGACCCAGAACCTCACACCTAAAACCTAGTTTTAGCGTGATGACCGGGTTGCGGCCACCGGAACTTGAACGGGTGCCACCACTCGGATACTGGCTGTGGGCACGGGAGCCGCTACAACCGGCAGGCTGGCTGCGGTTGGTACCGCCGTCACAATCTGGACGGCTGATGTGGATGGTGCCGCGCTGGAAAGGGTTGATGCGGCGCTGCTTCCGACGGTCTGCGCGCTTGTCTGCACGATGGGTGCGTTCGTCGTGATCGCGGCAGCGGTTGCCGCAGAGGCTTGCGGGCGGGCCAGCACGGCCCAGCCAGCCAGACCGGAGGCAATCGCCAGCATCGTCACCATCTTCTGGATTCCCTTGATATCAATCTCGCCGTTATATGTCTGCTTCATAGTGAGTGTTACTCCGTATCAGTACGTATCCCCACTCACATCATAGTGTTTCTATCTTGGAAGTTGTTTGGAAAACCTCGCGATATATCCAATCTTTCGTTGATATTTGACCTATCTCTGCATATCTGGGCATTCACGTGGTGTCCTGGTGCGGTTGGACGCTTTCAGGATGGTGATAAAAGAGTGATAGGCTCAATTTGACATGATTACAGATCATTGGCACATATAAATCATTGCTATAGCAGTACTATGCAAGAAATTAACAATGATAAGAGCAAGATGAGTATGCATATATCGTATTTCTACACAGTTGTGAAGAGGAGTTGAGCCTTTAGGCGGCGCTCTTCGGCTAAAGCCTCGACTCCACCCGACAACTTCTAGAGGATTGCTAGAGGTACTCCGTATGGCTGAGCGTGTGAGGGGCAAAGAACAAAAAGGCGGCATGGGAGGAATAGCCTCCCATGCCGCCTTTCTCATGTGATCCTAGCCCCGACGGATTATGGCATAGCGCGGCTCCCACATGAGTTGCTCGACACGACGCGACAGATGGACGGGGGTACACAACTCGGCGACACCGGCGCGCTGAGCCTCTGAGCCGACGGCTAGGGCTACCTGGCGGGCGGCGGCGCGTACGTTATCGAGGGACGGGTAGAGCGAAGCGGTCGGATCTTGGCGGGCGGGCGACAGCTCGCTGAGGGCGCGAGCGGCGGCGGCGAACATACTATCGGTGACGCGCCTCGCCCCGGAGGCGAGGACTCCTAGGCCCACGCCGGGGAAGATGAAGACATTGTTGCACTGACCGATAGTGACGATCTTATCGCCGAAGGGTACCGGGGCGTAAGGGCTGCCGGTGGCAATGAGGGCACGCCCTTCCGTCCAGGCCAGCAGGTCGGCGGGGATGGCCTCGCTCTTGGAGGTGGGGTTGGAGATAGGGAAGATGATGGGGCGCTGGACGTGGCTGGCCATATCGCGGATGAGCGACTCGGTGAAGGCACCGGGCTGCGCCGCCGCGCCGATCAGGATGCCCGGGCGCACATTGTGGACGATCTCGGTGAGAGTGACGGGGCCAGACTCTGTCCGATCCCATCCGTCCGTACAATTGGCAGGTTGGGCGTAGGCCACTTTGAAGGGTTCGTCGCCGAGATCGGTGCGCCCGGCGTGAACTAGGCCACGGCTGTCTACCAGCCAGATCATACGACGAGCCGCTTCGGGCGTGACTCCCTCATCGCACATCGCCGCCACGAGCTGATCGCAGATACCGTGGACGGACGATCCGGCACCGAGCATGACCATGCGCTGCTGGTGTAGGGGCACACCGGCCACCTTGGTGGCGGCCAGCAGGCCAGAGACCGTGACCGCACCAGTGCCCTGGATGTCGTCGTTGAAAGTGCAGAGCCGATTGCGGTAGCGGTCGAGCAGAGTGGCGGCATTTTGCTTGGCGAAGTCTTCCCACTGCAAAATCACATCGGGGAAGACTCGCGTCACAGCGACGACAAACTGCTCGATGAACGTATCGTAGGCGGCACCACGCATGCGCTCATGGCGCCAGCCCAGATAGAGCGGGTCGTCCAGCAGTTCCTGGTTGTTGGTTCCCACATCGAGGATGATAGGCAGAGTGGTGGCGGGGTGGATGCCCGCGCAGACCGTATAGAGTGAGAGCTTCCCAATCGGGATGCCCATCCCGCCGATGCCCAGGTCGCCCAGACCGAGGATGCGTTCGCCGTCGGTGACGACGATCACACGCACGTTGGAGAAAGGGGTATTGCGTAGCATCTCCTCGATCCGGTCGGCGTCGGGATAGCCGATGTAGAGGCCACGGGGGCGACGGTAGATGTGGCTATAATTCTGCGAAGCTGCCCCAACGATAGGAGTGTAGATGATGGGCATCATCTCGGCGATATGGAGTTGGAGCAGCCGGTAGAAAAGCACCTCGTTGCGGTCTTGGAGGCTGGTAAGGAAGACATAACGCTCAAGGTCGCTGGTCTTCTGGCGATAGTTCCCGTAAGTACGAGAGATCTGTTCCTCCATTGTCGCAACGTGGGGTGGGAGCAGGCCGAGCAGCCCAAGATCGCGGCGCTCATCATCACCGAAGGCGCTACCCTTGTTGAGCATAGGTGTGTCGAGGAGTTGATGTCCGCGCAAGGTGACGCTGATGCTCACCACCCCATCCGGCCCCGCGTGCATATCGTGAAAGCTGGTCATGTCTTCTCACTCTCTAGTTATGATGGACGGACGACAAACGACGAACAGTGGGCGACAAACGACGAAGAGCGGGGTTCTGATCGTCGTTGACCAGGGATCCGTCGGCAGTCGGTTGATGAGCAGGCTACCCGACCACCAGCAACGGCACTGTACTAGCCTGCGAGACCTTCTGGGCCGTCCCGCCGAGGAATGCTGGCTGCGCCCCGCTCATACCGTGACGCCCAAGGACGATCAGGTCAATATGCTTGCGGGCCGCCTCCTCTACGATCTCTTCGGCCACATGGCCAACTGGCACCGTCGTCGTGATACGGCGACCAGCTTCCTGCGACATCTCCTGGGCGACATGATCGAGGTAGCTAAAAGCCAGTTCGCGCAGCCGCCCGGTGGCGTGGTCGGCGGTGAGGGCAGCGATGGGTGTATTGTCGGGGGCGACCACCTGGGCCAGAAGTATATCGGCGTCGGCCACCCGTGCGAGGCCAGCGGCCAGAGGTAGCGTTCGCTCGGCCTCAATCGAGCCGTCGAGGGCTACCATAATCCGCCGCAGCGCCGGAGCCTGCGCAGTCTGGCTGATGTCGGAACCGCGAGCCAGCAGGACAGGGTGTGCGGTGAGCTGAAGTACGCGGGTGGTGACGCTGCCCAGGGCCCAGCGCAACAGCCCGCTCTTGCCGTGGGTGGCCATCACAATCATGCTCTCGCCCAGACGTGCGGCGATTTCCACGATCTTCTCGGCTGGGAGGCCGAATACCACCTCCTGATGCACCTCCGCCACCTGCCCATTGAGAGTGTCTGCCTCCGCCTGTAGGTAGCTCTCGGCCTCTGCCTGAAGAGCTTCACGCATCTGATCGGCCTGTTCGTCCTGATCACCAAGGGTGTCACCGGCGACACCGAGCAACACGGCCTCGTGGCGTACGACGCTACGCACGAGTGATGGCGCGATCACGCGCAGCAGATGCACCTTGGTTGGCACCAGGGCGGCCAGCGAACGGACGATGGGTAGCGCCTGCTCGGCCAAAGCCGAGCCATCGAGCGGTACAAGTAGCGTAAGCGACGATACCGTCTGCGTTGACATACCGAAACCTCCTGAATATTCAGATCATGTGCAGGGTGAGCTTAAGCCCAAAATCCCACCGTGCGTTGAGCATAGCATGACATGCCCGTGCCGCAAGAGAAGAGGCATACCCGCCTGAGAGAATATCTCTGTACCGGACAGGTGCAGGGTTGACAAGACATCTCCTACAGGTATAATAGAGCGAGGGTGGGATACCCCCCCCAGGTATATAATGTTATAGCACCGGGGTGGATACAGCCCCGAGGAGGTTTGTTATGGCGAAGCCAGTGCCGGTTAAAGACGACGAATTCGAGAAAAAGGTACTCCAGGCCGAGCAGCCGGTTGTTGTTGATTTTTGGGCACCCTGGTGCGGGCCGTGCCGGGCGATTGCGTCGACTCTCGACAAACTGGCTGGTGAATACGAGGGCAAGCTCACCATCGCCAAGGTGAATACCGACGAAGATCCGCGCTGGGCGGGACAGTTGGGCATTCAGGGTATCCCGACGCTGATTATCTTCAAAGACGGCAAAGAGGTCAAGCGGCTGGTCGGCTCGCGCACCGAAGGCGCGTACCGCGAGGCATTCGAGAGCGCCCTGGTCTGATTGTTCGGCCCCGGCGACCTGGAGGCTCTTATGGCCGATGAAGTTCGTCCGCTCTCTCCAGCCCGTCGTGACGACGTACTGCTACGGTTACGCCGGATCGAGGGTCAGGTGCGCGGCATCCAACGCATGGTCGAGGAAGATCGCGACTGCCGCGAGATCGTGACCCAGGTAACGGCGGTGAAGTCGGCTCTTGCCAGTGTCAACGGCCAGGTGTTGCGTTGCTACGCGCAGAACTGCCTGGACAGTGATGAGCAACCCCGCGACAAGACGATCACCGACTTGATCCAGCTCTTCGAGGGATCGAGCTAGGACCAGGAGGCGGGAGGCAGGAGGCAGGAGGCGGGAGCCTACCACCTGCCACCTGCCACCTGCCTCCTAATCTTCAGGTTCCCAGCCGTGCTGGCTGGCGAGATCACGCAGGCCACGGGCCAGATTCTCCAGTTGTTTGAGCAGCAGGCGCAGCTTAAAGGGTGCTCCCTCGTCTGACTGTACCCACTTCACCAGATCGCCCTCGGCGTAGGCCCGCGAGATACGGTCGGTCTCATCAACCATCTGGTCGAGGGATCGAATGCGGAAGACCCGCGCCTTGTTCTTGGGCTGGTTCTCGATGGTTTCGTCATCCACCTTCAGAAAACCAGCGTCCCCGGCGGCGTTCACGCCTTCGTCCTCATCATCCCACAGGCCGGCGT
Source organism: Chloroflexales bacterium (assembly GCA_037134395.1). Taxonomy (GTDB): domain Bacteria; phylum Chloroflexota; class Chloroflexia; order Chloroflexales; family Chloroflexaceae; genus Oscillochloris. Next base: position 10,428 of record JBAXMH010000016.1, on the reverse strand, counting down.
CGCTCTCCTCCTGATCCACCGACGACACGCTCGTCTTGCCCATGAGGCCACCGGCAAGACCGATCTCGGGGTTAGAAGAGGTCGTGCGCAACTGCTCGCCATGCTCAAGCGCCTGCAGCGCCGTCTCCAACGTCAGGTTTGGGTTGGCGGCGAAGTAGGCTACCAGCTTGCTCAGTTCGGCGGCGGAGACGCCCTCGTCTACAGCGAAGGTGGCCAGTTCGCGCTGTGTCTTTGGGCTGGGTACGCGGCGTAGGTGCTGGGCCTGGGTGACATTCAGCTCGCCCCGGCGGATCATCTGCTGAACGTCATCGGGCAGCTCAAGCAGGCCCATATAGCGCCGCACTGTGCGCCCGCTCAGGCCAACCGCATCGCCTACGGCTTCGTCCAGATCATTTTCAGGCAGCTTGCCGCGCTCCTCAATGATCCGGGTGCGCAGCCGGGTGTAGGCGCGGGCCTGCTCGATATCATTAAGATCCTGGCGCTGCACGTTCTCAATCAATTGGCGCAGGAGCAGATCCGGGTCGTCGGTATCAAGCACAATACAGGGCACGCGCTCCAGGCCGAGCTGAACCGCCGCCGCTCGCCGTCGCCCGCCGTAGACTACCCGGTAGCGCCCGCTGCCCGATTCCACCACGCCGAGGGGCTGGAGCAACCCACGCTCAGCAATCGTTGCCGCCAGACCGACGACATCTCCCGGATCTTCGCGCACACCGTCCGGGTTAACCTCAAGCTGGGCCGGATCGAGATAGAGCAGCCGCATGGACATAGTAGAAAACTCCTCGAATGAACACATTTGTTTATGAATTATAGCAGAAGTCGGCGCTAGGGGCAAATGACAGGTGGCTATTGCGCGCCGGTGGCTGTGCCGTTGATGGCCGTCAGGTAAAAGAAGTCACGTGGCCAGGCGTGCAGGTAGCGCTGTGCGTTGCCCTTCATCGTATCGAGCAGCGGTGACGACACCAACCCGGAGGGCGATTCCTGAAATGTGTCGAAGCGCACATAGATGGCGTTGATGTCGAGTTGCATCGCATTCTCGACGTGGATCATCGCGAAGGCGGACGCAAGCCGTGGCAAGATCAGCGAGTCGCCGGCCACATAGTAGAGTGTCGAGCCATCGGCGCTGATGCCGACCCCTGATCGTTCGACCGCAGTCACCCCTTTCAGGATAATCCCCCAATCCTGCGAGGTCTGATTCTCCGTATGCGGGTTGATCGTCCCGTGCTCAATCAGCAGCGGGCCGTTTTGTCGCCATGCCACCAAGTTAGGGGAGTCTGTAATGTCTGTGCCCCAGGCTCCGATCTGAACCCGCCCATCCAGATACAGTGCGATGGTGCCGAATCCTTCAATTGGCGGCAGCACTGTTACCCCATCAATCATCGCCCCAAAATGGCCGTGGCGAGCCTTGAAGCCACCGTTAAAGGCGGCCAGAAGTTGTCCACTTTGAAGGTCGGTGGCTGGGATCGTCCCTTTGCGTGCGATCTTCACCTTCGAGACCGGCTCTTCTGTGCCAAGCACAAAGTGCAGTTGTGTTGCCCGCAGGTTGATTGCGACAACAGCCGCGTAAACATACGGGCGGTTTGGGTCGGGCTGCACAAAAGTGCGGTAGGCAACCACCTGCCCGGAGGAGTCTGTCAGGTAGGGCGACCACTGTCCCGCACCGTCCATTGTCCCCACATCAGACAGCGGGGTCGGCTGCCACGGGGTGGGGGTAGGCGGGAGAGCCGTCGGTGATGGCGGCAGCGTCGCCGTTGGACGTGTCTGGGCAGGAGCGGGCGTCCCCTCCGGCGTGGGGGTAGTGGGGGCCGGTGTGGAACTTGGCGCAACAGTAGGCCGAGGTGACGACTCTGGACCTGGGATGGCAGAAGGGAGAGCGGCCCATGGTGCAGAAGCATGAACCAAACCGAGCTGATACGCTTCGTGCTGTGCCATATCCTTGATCGAGAAGACGGTATTCTCAAGCCACGCCGCCGCCTCATCACCGGCGACAGTCCGAATCAAATCAATACCCTGGGCCGCCAGATCTGGGCGAACCTCAAGGATCGTCCCTCCGATGATCACGAGCACAACAACAACCAGGACTGATATAAGACATCCGCCGCGCCACTTGATCTGCATACTCCGCATTCGCCCCTCTACTCGATGCTGCTCGTTTTGTTTGTTCATAGACCGTATCTGGAAGCTAAAATCAGATCTCACACCACCAACTGCACCGCTCCCGGTACTACGTCCACACACACACGGGTAGCAGAGGTAGCCACGACTTCACCGTCAGTAGCCACCGGGATCCCGTTCTGGCACGTGACCTCGATATGTCGGGCGCGGCCCATCGTCACAACCCGGAGCCTCGTATGGCTGCCCTCCATGAGCATGGGCAGGTAGCGAATAATTTGATCGAGGCGTAGTTTATCAACAATGCAGAGATCCAGCAGACCGTCATCAATCAGAGCCTCGGGGGTCATCAGGAAGCCGCCGCCCTGGCTGCGCCCGCTGGCCACACTGGCGAAGAGCAGGCGACGGCGCACCTCGTAGTCATCAAAGCGCACAGTCATCACATGGGATTTGTAGGTAGCCAGGGCGCGGATGATCGCCATGAGGTAGATGGCGAAACCCTTGAGGCTGATGAGCTTCAGGCTCTCTACGGCCACCTGCGCATCAATGCCCATACCGAGACCATTGATGAAATGACGGCGCTCCGTGCCGGCTGGCGACTCGACACTGATCAGTCCCACATCAACCGGGCGGGTGCGTCCGGTGGCCAGACGCCGCACCGCTCCCGCCATATCATTCGGCTCAACGCCATCAAGCACCTTCACAAAATCGCTACCCGTGCCGAAAGGTACAATCCCTAGCGCAGCCTCGCGTCCGAATCGTTCGCGCCCACCCAGCAATCCATTCACCACCTCATTGATCGTGCCATCGCCACCCACCGCCGCCACACATTCGTAGCCGCGATCCATAGCCTGGTAGGTCAGTTCGGTGGCCCCGCCACGGGCGTGAGTCTCGACGAGATCAAAGTTTACCCCGGCGGCGCGCAGAGCGGCCTCCAGCTCGGGCCGTCGCTGCCCTGCCGTACCGCGTCCGGCCCAGGGGTTCAGGATGATGCAGGTTTTCATCGAGACCTCTTAGACATGGTTTCAGAGGGGCCGAGTTTACTTTACACTCCTGGCATACGTACCCCCCCCTAGCCCCCCCGCAAGCGGGGGGGAACCAATGCATTGTCCCCCCCCGCTTGCGGGGGGGCTAGGGGGGGTAGAACTGTAAAGTATCTACGAACCCTGTCTTAGATCGCCATTCCCAGCGCCTCAGCCGCCGTGAAGATGTCCTTATCACCACGACCTGAGAGGTTCACCAGGATGATCTGGTCGGGGCGCATAGTGGGGGCTAGCTTGATCACCTCGGCGATGGCGTGGGCGCTTTCCAGGGCCGGGATGATTCCCTCGTTGCGCGAGAGGGACTCGAAGGCGTCAAGCGCCTCCTCATCATCGGCGGAGGTGTAAATAGCGCGCCCGGTATCGTGGAGCCATGCGTGTTCGGGGCCAACGCTGGCGTAGTCGAGACCTGCCGAGATCGAGTGGGTCAGGGCGATTTGGCCATTCTCGTCCTGGAGGACGTACGAATAGGTGCCCTGGAGGACGCCGGGGATGGCCGAGAGGAAGCGTGCGGCGTGGTCGCCGAGTTTCTGGCCACGCCCGCCCGCCTCCACGCCGCGCAGGGCCACGCCCGCATCGTCCAGAAACGGATGAAAGATCCCAATGGCGTTCGACCCACCGCCCACACAAGCCACCACCACATCGGGCAATCGCCCCACCTGCTCTAGCATCTGGGCGCGGGCTTCCACGCCGATCACGCGCTGAAAGTCGCGCACCATCGTTGGGTAAGGATGCGGGCCGAGGGCCGAGCCGAGCAGGTAGTAGCTGTCTGGGTTGGTCACCCAGTCGCGCATGGCCTCGTTGATCGCATCCTTGAGCGTGCGTGAGCCACTCTTTACCCCACATACCTCGGCACCGAGCAGGCGCATACGGAAGACGTTCGGACTCTGGCGGGCCATATCATCCACGCCCATGTAGACCACGCACTCCATACCGAGCAGGGCGCAGACGGTGGCGCTGGCCACACCGTGCTGGCCCGCGCCAGTTTCGGCGATGATCCGGCGCTTACCCATACGCTTGGCGAGCAGACCTTGGCCGAGGGCGTTGTTAATCTTATGGGCGCCGGTGTGGGCCAGATCCTCACGCTTGAGGTAGATCTGTGCGCCGCCTAGCCGCGTGCTGAGTCGTCGGGCATAGGTGAGGGGCGTCGGTCGCCCGGTGTAGGTACGCTGGAGATGATCCAGTTCAGCCCAGAAGGCCGGGTCGCCCTGAGCCTCGATATAGGCCGACTCCAGGGCCGTCACCGCTGGCATCAGTGTCTCAGGCACATAACGCCCGCCGTACGGGCCAAACCTTCCCGGAATGGTATCAGTCTCGCTGCTAGACATGGTTGGCGCTTTCATAAATGAGGAGGCAGGAGGCAGGAGACCACTGCGGTCTTCTGCGCCCTGCCTCCTGCCTCCTGCATCCTGCATCCTCACTACTTCTGGATCAGTCCCTCATCCTTATTCTTCTCGCCCTCTTCGAGCAGCATGATCGGAATGCCGTCCTCGACCGGGTAGCGGTAGCCGTTACGGCGATTGACCAGCCACTCCTTGCCCGCGCCGTCGGTCAGCAGTTCAATCGGCCCCTTGTCGGCGGGGTCAGCCAGAATGCTCAGCAACTCGGGGCTGATGCTGCGCTTCTGCCCGCCACCAGCGGCAGCCGGAGCTAAGTCAAATACGCTGTCCTCGCGGTATTGGCGCAGGGCACGAAAGACCAGAACAGCCACACCGACAAAAGCAGCGATACCGATGATCCGAAACAGATTCTTCATATGTCTTCCTCCATCAATTGGCACAACCCACCTCAGAGTGAGAGCGGTATACCTCGTTCACTGCACCTATTGTAACCGAATTTTCCCACGGCGGCGCTCTAATTTCGGTCCGGCCTGCCATGGCTGGGGCGGCTCATCATTGCCCAGCCACACCAGCAGGCAGCCCTGCGGCGTTTCCCCCTCGGGGTAGGTGATTTCCAGGAAGGGGAATCGCTGTTCCTGACGGATCATGGCGGCCACATCATAGATAATCTCCGTCCACGTCCCGGTGTTGATATAGGTCTGATCCGCGCTAAGCGGCACCACCAGAGCTTGGTGGGTGTGCCCGCAGACAAAGACGCGGTCGTTACGGTGTTCGGGTTGGCGGGCGATCCGCAGCATTTCACGGGCGTAGGCGTTATTGAAGCTGCGCATCTCACGGCGGATCTGGCGAGATGCCTCGATCTGCACCTGGGCGATCATCTGGTCGGGTGGAGGCAAATCGCCAGCCACCTCGCTAACCTGGCGGGCCAGCTTACGCTGGCGGGCCACGCGCTGGCGGCGCAGGTTGGACACCCAGGTCCAGAACCCCTGGAAGATCGGTGTGCTGAGCAGTCCGCCCGGCCCGCGTCCGGTGATCGGCATCTGGTGCGGGGTTGGCCACGCCACCACCTGCAAGAAGCCCGTCACCCCGCGCAGGAAGAACTGCCGCGATGCCTTGTTGCGTAGCCTTGGCAGGGCCACCAGATACCAGAAGAAAGCCGATGTCGGCTTGACGTTGTCAATCAGCGGTGCGATTAGGAGCGTGTCGTCCTCCAGGTCGTTAATCACCTCTTTGACGAGTTGGGTGCCGCGCACGACCTCAAACGGTTCGCTGATTCCATTGAAGTAGACGAAGCGATTCCAGCCATCGAACTGGTTGCCATGCACGAGGTAGATCCCGCCGCCGTGGTAGCTTACCCCGAAGCGTAGCCTCGGGTCGCCCAAGGCCAGGCCGACGGCGGCGGCGAGACGGGCCTTGGCCGCCAGGTAGTGCAACTCAAAGTCGTGGTTGCCGATCAGCACGGTGAGCTGTCGCTCGGGGCCAGCGATGAAGCGAGACAGGGCCGCAAAAACCAGGGGATGCGCAGCAATGATCGTCGTAATGCGCCGCTCTGCGGCTTGCTCCGACCAGTCATCGTCGTCGAGGTCGGACAAACGTACTTGGAGAAACTCAATGGTATCGCCCGCCAGGATCAACTCAGTCGGTTCGTCGCGGCACACGTAAGAGTCGACAAACTCGGCAAAGGCGACGTCATCATCAAAGTCGTCCAGCCGATCCCCCCCGCCGAGATGTAGGTCGCTCACCACGATCCGCCGCTGACGCGGCGCAATCTCGTTAGGGCCAATCGGCAGAGTGTGGTGGCATGTGGGGACGAGGATGACGCGGCGGAGCCGCAGGAAGATCCAGCGCAGGCCAAAGACGGCGATGGGGAGTCCGACGGCTGCGCCAATGGCGGTCAGCGCCGTACGATCCCCCTTCATACGCCAGTCGTCCCGCGTGCGGCGGCGATAAATGCCCGAATCTTTGTCGCGCTCTTGACCCCGCCCGTCTCAACTCCGCTGCTCACATCCACGCCCTGCGGGCGCACATGGGCGATGGCTTCGGCGACATTTGTTGGGTCAAGCCCGCCCGCCAAAATGAGCGGGACGCGCCGAGCCAGCTCTGCCGCATGCTGCCAGTCGGCGCGGGTGCCGGTGCCGCCGTAAGCCCCCGGTACGTGGGCATCAACCAGCAGCCGCACCCCTGCCCCAATCCAGTCAGCCTCGCGCTGTGACGCATCCATACGGATTGATTTGATGATCTGCCGACTCATGCCTACAACATCAGTCAGCGATTCATCGCCGCTCAGTTGCACAAGATCCAGGCCGACCTCGTCCGCCACGGCGTTGATCTCAGTGACCGACGTATTCACAAAGAGGCCGACGATCTGGGGGTGAGGGGTGGGCAGACTACGCACAGCCGCAGAGATTGCGGCAGCGGCAACGACACTCACCTGGCGACGGCTGGGCGCAAACACAAGCCCAATCATATCAGCGCCCGCCTCGGCAGCGACACATGCGTACTCGGTGGTTTGCAGACCACAGATCTTGATGATCATAACCAAAAAAAGAGGGAGAGATGGGGAGGGCATAACCCTCCCCATCTCTCCCTTATCTAGCTCTCAGACTTTAGGGCGTAGTAGATCCGCTTGCCCCTGCCGCTGCGCTCAAGCAACTCACTATTGATGGCCTGCTTGACCATCGTGCGCAACTGCTCGTTCGTTCGGGTAAGGCTCTGATCCTTACGTAGACCACGGAGCGCATCGAAGATTTGCAGGAACGACACGGGCTTGCTAAAGCCGCGCATCATTGTGTAGAAGAACGCCCACTCTTCATCGCTGAAATCAATGGGTGCGAGTGGGACGTCCTCCGCTTCCTCAAAATCATCGGCTACGGGTTCTGTCTCCACAGTAGCAACTACCGGCTCGACGGTAAGCTCATTGAGCAATTCATCGGCAGGCATGCCCGCCGAGGCCAACTCAACCTCATCTTGCTCCACTATGGACACAAGCTCCGCTACGAACTCAGGCTCTGCTCCCGCCCCTGCAAACTCCTCAACAAGCTCATCGAGGAGTTCATCGGCAGGCATGCCCGCCGAGGCCAGCTCATCTTCCGTCTGCTCCTCTGTGAACACCTCAATCAACGCGTCATCCGCCTCCCGTTCATCACGGGCGCGCAGCTCATCCATGTAGGCAACCGGGTCAGAGAGCATCGGCTCATCGTCGAGGATCGGCGGCGTCAACTCCAGATCAAGCTCATCGCGATCCAGATCCAACTCGACGCCATTCAGCTCCAAGGAAGTCTCCGCAGCGCTACCGCCACCTTGTCCCCGGCGCGAGCGGCGACGGCGGCGACGACCAGCAGCGGCGGCGGGAGTCTCGGCGACTGGGGCTGGCGCAGGCTTTCGCGAATCCTTGCGCCCGTTCGGCGAAATAACCGCGTCGGACACCGGCTCCACCGCTGGCTCCTCAGTGAGCGCAGCAGCGAACTGCGAGAGCTTCAGGGCGTCTTCACCGGGCAGGAACACCTCGTTCACCGTGCCATTGGTGAAGATCTGCACCTTGCCACGCTTCTCGGCGTCAATCACAAAATCCTTGAACTTGGCGAACGGTCGCCCGCTCAGGTCTTTGTGACGGCTCTCCTTAAAGTCGCCGCCCATCAACTCCTTCATCACCAGTTTGATCGAGCCGAGCGTCGAGACATAGCCACGCTTACGCACCAGATGAATTGCCTCGACAAGAACCGTGTAGACATCTGGGTCGGCGGCAGCGGCGGGGGGAGGTGGGGAGATGGGGACAACAGGGGCAAGCGGGGTGATCGGAGCGACATGGAAGGACGAAGCGGCGTGAGGGGCATGCTCATAGATCACCTCAACGCCACGATTCAGTTCAGTAGAGCGATTGGCAATCGCGGTTGCCGCAGCGGAGCCACCCGGCTGTTTGCCAACAAGCTGCTCGTAAAAGACAAACTCGTCGGCGCTCTGGGCCAGATGCGTACTGGCCGCCCCGCCAATACCAATAATATAAACCTCTTTGCCCTGCTGACGGATCGAATTCACCAGTGGGATAAAATCGCGGTCGCCCGTTACCAGCACAAACTTTGAGATATTTGTGTTGGTAAAAAGCGTCTTCATCGCGTCGATACAAAGGTTCATATCAACGCTATTCTTGATCGCCCGACCGGTGCGGCCCATATCCTTATCGTAGTAGTAGGTGGCTACGTAGATTGGCTCAATCGCGTTCGCGTAGAGTGCGCTCGTCACACGTGGGTAACGATACCAGTCGGCATAGGCGCGGGAGATCACCACACGGCCAAGGTCGCCACAGCGGTCCATGATCGCTTCGAAGTTTGGGTTTGCGTTAAGCTTATCGCGCACGCTCACATAGACATTCTCGAAGTCGATGAAGACCGCGACATCAGGTCGCCTGTTCTCGTACGACATTGCTAGTACGTTTTACTCCTGTGGATTCGTGTCGGGTGAGGCGGGAGAGGAAATGCTTCGGGGCCAGCCCGCAATGCAGAACCCTGGTCGTGGGGTGCGATAGGAGAGGAGCCGTATCGCAAGTTAGGTGGGAAGGAACCGATCCGCTCGGCGCAAGGGCTATATGAGCTATCATCGGCGGTCAATCATTACCGCCAGTCGTCACGCCAGAGATCAGGATGGATTCGGGTCACCAGCAACCAGGACAATGCAGCGGAGCACAGCACCGGGAAATTTCCCTGGGCCACCTCAAACTGCTCATCATGTGGAAAACCGTCGCGATTTTTCAGTGGCGCATATGAACCGGCATCGCCTAGCGCCACCGCGTATGAGTGTACTATAGCATTTGAGCGACGTTGATGCAACCATTGCGACTTTCGATTTTAGGTTTTTGATTTCTGATTGGCTATCCAAAATCCAAAATCCAAAACCTACAATCGTGAGATCTCGCCATAGGCGAGCAGGTGTGCGCGCAGTTCATCGCGGTTGATCCGACCGCTGATGTAGTCGCGCCAGACGCGCAGCGTGGCGCGGATCATGCCCGCTCGCACAACTATCGTGTGGGCCAGTCGCTGGGAGGGTGCATTGTGGGTGACGACAAAGTGCGCTCGGCTGCGATACAAGGCGACTAGCATCCTCCAGCGGAACTGCCGGGTCGCCGCACCGCCCACGTGAACAACTCGCGCCGTAGGCACCTGCCAGATCGCCCAGCCTGCCGCACGAATCCGCCAGCACCACTCTACCTCCTCACTATACATAAAGTAGTTCTCGTCGAACCCGCCCACCTGTGCGATTACCTCGGGCCGCACCAGCATACAGGCTCCCAGGGGGTGGTCAATTGGGAACGGATCGCCGCCACGCTCCTGCGGGTAGCGTCCGTGCCACCAGGAGCCGTAGAGCCGACCGGGTAGTACCTCGCCGGGCGGGAAGAGGTCGAGTGCAGTCATCAGCAGGGTGGGGAAACGGAAGGCGGCGGCCTGTGATGTGCCGTCGGGGTTGAGCAGGCGTGGGCTGACCATCCCCACACGCGGGTGGGCTTCCAGGAAGGAGACCATTGCCTCAATCGCCCCCGGTTGCACGTCGGTATCGGGGTTGAGGATGAGAACGGGAGGCAGGGGGCGGGAGGCGGGAGGCGGGTCGCAGAGCGCAGCCAGACCACTGTTCGTCCCTCTGGCGAAGCCGACGTTAGAGTCAAGGGCGATCACGTCGGCGGCGGGGAACTCAGCGCGCACCATGGCCGCGCTGCCGTCGGCGGAGGCGTTATCAACCACAACAATACGCAGTGGCAGAGCGCAGCCCGTGAGGGAGGATAGGCATGTGCGCAGCAGTCCCACGGTGTTATACGATACGATCACGACCGCGACAGTTTGTGGGTGTTGATACATAGCGGGGCGCATTCTAGCGCGGAGTCTGACTGGGTGCAAGGTGCGACCTGTTTGCCTTGGCCCACCCTGATGCAGGGCTGATGCACAGTCAGTGAA